>NZ_JBFAHW010000003.1:0-136797 GCF_040654355.1 Streptomyces sp. NPDC050704
CGTGCTGTCCGACAAGGCCGACGCGGGCATCTCCCAGCTCACCGGAGGCGAGCACTCGGACGGCGCGGTCGTCACCATCGGCGGCATCATCTCCGCCCTGCAGCGCAAGATGACCAAGCAGGGCAACGCCTGGGCGATCGCGACGGTCGAGGATCTCGCCGGCTCCATCGACTGCATGTTCTTCCCCGCCGCTTATCAGCCGGTCTCCACACAACTCGTCGAGGACGCCGTGGTGTTGGTCAGGGGACGCCTCGACAAACGTGAGGACGTGCCCCGGCTGGTGGGTATGGAGCTGACGGTCCCCGACCTGAGCAACGCTCATGCCGGTCATGCCCCGCTCCGCCTCGACATGCTCGAAGCCCATGTGACACCGCGGTCCGTCCAGCAACTCAAAGAGATCCTCCAGGCGCATCCGGGCCCGAGCGAGGTGCATCTGCGGGTACGCGGCCCCGCGAGGACCACCGTCTACCGGCTGGGTTACCGCATCGGTATCCGGCCCGAATTCTGGGCGGATCTCAAAGCGGCAGTGGCCGTGACCCGGGCGACGTGAGCTGCGCACCGCCGCACAGAGCTCACTCGGGCAGGTTGCCGTCGCCGCCCAGGTTGGCGACCATACGGCGCAGCACGTTGATCGTGGTCACGAAGTCGGCGGTGTCGATGCCCTGATGAACCTGCTGATGAACTCTCAGGTTGCGCTCCTTGGCCCGAAGGCGCCCGGCCTCCCCGGCATCGGTCAAGGTCATGGCCCCGGCCTCCTCGGTGAGCCACCCACGGGCCACGAGGTCGTCGAAGACACCGTCGAAGTCGATGCCGAGGTCGTCGTACCTCGTCAGCCGCTCGATCAGCGTCGCGCGGGTCCATCTGCCGGGATCCCCGGCGGCATGGTTGAGCGTCCACCAGTGGGGCTGCGTCAGATCCTCCACCGCCAACTGCTCGCGGATGCCCCCGACCACCCGACGGTATGCCTCGCCGCTCCACGCACCGATGGGCTGGGCAGCCAACTCACTCTGCGAGTACTCCTTGACCGTCACGTTGTTTTCCACGCTCACGCGCTCCCTTCCGGCGAACACCAGGACGTGATCACCGTAAAACCTGAAGTTCACTTGAGGTCAAGGCGACTTCGCTGGCCGGGCAGGCTGTTGTGGTGGATGTGAGTCTGTGGTCTGTGGACCTCAACTGCCTTAGGCTGGGCGACTGTTGGTGGCTTCGTCCGGTCGGTCGGCGTTCTGGAGGCGTCTGTGTCCGGTGCTCCGTCGCGGCGTTCGGCGTTGTTGGGTCTGGCGGTCGCGGGGACCGCGGTGATCGGGTTCGACCCGTTCACCAGGAGCTGGGCGGTGGCGGCGTCGGGCCGACCGCTGCGCGACATCCCCGAGTTGGACGGAACCCTCCATACCGACGAGGCGTCACTGAGCGCCGCTGCCGACGACTTCGGTCACTACATGCACCGCCGCCCGGCCGCGGTGCTGCGCCCGGGCTCCGTAGGGGACGTCGTCGCGATGGTCCGCTTCTGCAACCGGCACGGGCTGCGGGTCGCACCGCGGGGCCAGGGCCACGGCACAAACGGCCAGGCACAGGTCGAGGGCGGCCTGGTCATCGAGACCGCGCCGCTCGCCTCCATCGGCCCGGTCGGTCCGGCCAGCGCCGACGTCACGGTCGGCGCGGGCGCGAAATGGAGCGACGTGGCCCGGGCCACGCTGGCCCACGGCCTGACGCCGCCGGTCTTCACCGACTACCTCGAACTGTCCGTCGGCGGCACGCTGTCCGTCGGAGGCCTGGGCGGCCAGAGCCACCAGCACGGCGCACAGGTCGACAACGTCGTCGAACTGGACGTCGTGACCGGCGCGGGAGAGCTGCTGCGCTGCTCACCGGTCCGGCACCGTGACCTGTTCTTCGCGGTGTTGGCCGGACTGGGCCAGTGCGCGGTCGTCGTCGGCGCCACCCTGCGCCTGGTCCGGGCGCCGGAGACGGTACGCCACTACCTCCTGCCGTACGACGATCTGCGGACCTTCCTGGACGACCAGCGTCTGCTCGTCCGCGAGGGGCGCTTCTCCTACTTGGAGGGCCAGATCGCCCCGGACGCGTCGGGAGCCTTCCGCGAGTACCTCATCGAGGCCGTCGCCTACGGGCCGCCCGCCGGAGACGCCCCCGACGACACCGTGCTGCTGCGCGGTCTGCGGCACGCTCCGGCCGGCGCGCAGATCGCCGACCTCGCCTACTTCGACTTCCTCGACCGGCTCGCTCCCGGTGTGGCGGCGCTGAAGGAGGCGGGGCTGTGGTCGTACGCCCACCCCTGGCTCAACCTGCTGCTGCCCGGCCACCGGACGGCCGACCTGGCCGGCCCGCTCCTGGAGGCCGTCACCCCTGCCGACCTCGGCCCCGGCGGCGTCGTCCTGCTCTACCCGCTGCTGCGCGAGCGCCTGCGCACCCCGCTGCCGCGCATGCCCGACGACCCAGTCCCGTACTTGCTGGCGGTCCTGCGCACCACTCCTCCCGAGGACGTGGCGACGATCGAACGCCTGCTCAGCGCCAACCGCTCCGCCTACGACACCGTCAGCGCGGCCGGCGGCACCCGGTACCCGGTGGGCTCGGTGCCCTTCGGCCGCGCGGACTGGCGGCGGCACTTCGGTCCCGCCTGGCCACGGTTCGCCGAAGCCAGGAAGACCTACGATCCACGCGGAATCCTGGTACCCGGCCAGGGCGTCTTCCGGCAGTGAGCCAACGCACGGCCGGCACAGCGGCCGCGGCGGGTGGTGGCCGTGGGGCCGGGATGTCCACGGCCCCACGGCGGTACGGCGTGGCGGCTACGCGCCACTCGCCCCGAGCATGTCGTCACGCTCGACGATCTTCACGCGCTCGCGGCCCTGCGGCTCGCCCAGCGCCTTCTCCGCGGCGTCAAGCCGGTACCAGCCGTCCCACGTCGTGAAGCGGACGTTCCGGTCGGCGAGGAACGCGTCCACGGCCTCCGGGGCGGGTGAAGCGGGCTCGTGCAGACGGCCGTTGGCGTGGTCGTCGAGCAGGTTGGAGACCGTCTCGTTGGCGTCGCCCTTGGTGTGGCCGATCAGGCCCACGGGCCCCCGCCGGATCCAGCCGGTGACGTACGTGGACTGCAGGTGCGCGCCGGTCTCCTCGATGACCCGGCCGCCCTCGTCGGGAACCGTGCCCGACTCGACGTCCCAGGGCAGCTTGGGCAGCTTGTCCGACAGGTAGCCCACGGCACGGTAGACCGCGCCGAGGTCCCAGTCCTTGAAGACGCCGGTGCCCTTGACGTTGCCGGTGCCGTCGAGAGCCGTGCGCTCGGTCCGCAGGCCGACGACACGGCCGTCCTCGCCGAGGATTTCGGTCGGCGACTCGAAGAAGTGCAGGAACAGCTTGTGCGGCCGGTCGCCGGCATCGCGGATGGCCCAGTTCTCCAGGGTCTTGGCGACCATGTCGGCCTGCTTGTTGCCGCGCCGGGTCGCGATAGAGCCGTCGTCGTAGTCGATGTCCTCGGGGTCGACGATGACCTCGATGGTGGGGGAGTGGTCCAGCTCCCGCAGTTCCATCGGGCTGAACTTGGCCTGCGCGGGTCCGCGGCGGCCGAAGACATGGACCTCCAGGGCCTTGTTCGCCTTGAGGCCCTCATGGACGTTCGGCGGGATCTCCGTCGGCAGCAGCTCGTCCCCGGTCTTGGCCAGGATGCGCGCCACGTCGAGTGCGACGTTGCCGACACCGAGGACCGCGACCTTCTCCGCGTCGAGCGGCCAGGTCCGCGGCACGTCCGGGTGTCCGTCGTACCAGGAGACGAAGTCCGCCGCGCCGTAGGAGCCGTCGAGGTGGACACCGGGGATGTCGAGGGCCCGGTCGGCCGTCGCCCCGGTGGAGAAGATCACCGCGTCGTAGAAGGCCCGCAGGTCGTCCAGGCTGATGTCGCCCGGGTAGTCCACGTTGCCGAACAGGCGGACCTGCGGCTTGTCGAGTACTTGGTGCAGGGCCTTGACGATGCCCTTGATCCGCGGGTGGTCGGGGGCCACGCCGTAACGGATCAGGCCGAACGGGGCAGGCATCCGCTCGAAGAGGTCGATGGACACGCCGGGCTCGGCGGCCACGTCGGACTTCAGCAGCGCGTCGGCGGCGTAGATCCCGGCGGGTCCGGCTCCGACGATGGCTACCCGCAGGGGGCGGGGCATGATCAGTTCCCTTCGAACGATAACAACAGGCGTCTCGTCCGCAACCCTAAACTTAGGTAACCCTGACTTGGTACGCGGGTCCGATCTATGACCTCATAAACGGACCTTATGAGTGGTGGATCCCGCATCTGAAGTGCCCTGGACGGAGGCCTTTCTGGAGCACTCCTAGAGCGGTGGCTCGGTGTCGAGCTCCAGCAGCCAGTGGGCGCTCTGTGCGTCGCCGGCCGAGTCCGGGCCTTGGGAGTCCAGGCCTTGGTGGGCACCGGGGAAGAGGCGCCCCCAGGAGCCGGCCCGGCCGATCGCGGCCAGCCGCCACGCCAGGCTGAGCGCGCGTCGCAGCTCCGGCACGGTGTGGCCGTCACCCGTCCACGGCTCCAGATAGGCGTCCCGCAGTCGTGGCAACGCCTCGGGGCCGTATCGGTCGCGCGCATGCTGGGCAGTGACGAGGAAGCTGCAGAAGGGGTGCGAGACGGCCGCGTCACCCCAGTCGAAGAAGGTGAAACGACCCGGATCTCGTACGAAGATCTGGCCGTCGTGCAGATCGGCATGGTCGAGTGAATCCCCGATGCCCGTGTCCGCGAGCTCCTCGCACCACTCCACCAGGCGGGGGCGCAGGTCGCTGAGCCGCTTGCGATCCGCGGGCGTCAGCCGGGCGTTCTCCGCGACCAGGCGGTCGAAAAGGCCCGGGAGCGCGGTCGTTCGGGCGCTGGGGACGCCGAGTGATTCGATCTTCTCGGTGTGGCCGAGCAGGGCGTGCTGAATGTCGGCGTACTGGCGCAGCAGCTCTTCCCAGGCGCGCGGGTCGTCGAGGCCGCCGCCGTCGAGGACGTCTCTGAACAGGCGGCCGCCGTCCGGAAGCAGAGACCACCCACGATCGGTGTCGACGGCGAGGGGCTTGAGTACATGCTCCGGAACCCAGCCGGCCAGTGCCTCGGTCAGCCCTGCCTCGAACGCGCTGGCGGGCGGGTTGGCCTTGAACCAGACGGCACCGCGGCCTTCGACGGACAGCCGCACCAGTACCGACCACGGCCGCAGCCGCACCCTCCGCGGCCCCGCTTCGCGCAGCCCGTGGGAAACGAGTGCGTCCTTCACCCAGCCAAGGGCAGCCGCACGCCACGCTTCCTGTTCCCAGGGCGTCACCGCGTCCTGATACCGACCTCGGTCCACGACCACCGACGATTCACCGTGCATCGCGCCATCCCACCACCGCGGGCATCGGGGCAGCACCTGGATTTAACGGGCGCCGGTGTCAGTGACTTCTGGAAGTCAGCGGTACAGCCGAGCCTGCTCCATGTGCTCCACCCGGATGTGCTTCCTCCCGAAAGCCTTGCTGAGAACGGGCTCGGCCGCCGCGGGGTCGTCGACGCCCACGAACACGAATCCCGCGCTGTCCACGCCGACCGCGCGCAGCTGGAAGGTGTCGTTCCAGCGGTCCATGTCCGCGCTGATTCGGGCAGCCAGGGCGTCCAGGTCCACCTGGCTGATGTCGGTGTCGTGCAGCCGCACGGTCACCCCCTTCTCGGCGGCACCGCAGATATCCGCGTCGAACGCCTTGGAGGGGATGCGGTACACGTCCGCGGCCCGATCCCCGTCGTCGACCGACAGACCGGTGAAGACGGTGGAGTGGCGGGCCCTGGCCGTCCTGTCGACGTACGCCAGCACCCGGTACAGCGGGGTACTGTCCGGCGGCCCTACCTCCGTCCCGGGACCGGGGAGGCTGCGCACCGGCTGCGTGCCGACGCACACGGTCGGGGAAGCGGAAGTGGAAGTGGAGGCGGACTCGCCGCCGACGCTGCCGGCGGCTGATCCCTGGAGCGTACCGAGCGCCAGGGCGGCTGTTATCGCGGCGCCCGTGGCGCCCTTGGTGCTGCTGAGTTTCTTCATCTGCCCCTCCACGTCCCAGCCGATCGGCTGCCGGTCAACAGCCGATCGGTACTGGGACGCGGGAGGCGGCCGATAGGTTCAAACGCCGCGCCAAGGCCGGTAGTTGGCATTGCCGGACGTCGAAACGGGGCCCGGCTACTGCTCGGACTGCGGCAGGTGTGCCTTCGCGTCGGCATAGGTGGCATCGGCGACCGAATCGGCGGGGGCGTAGACGAGGTTCAGCACACCTGTCTGGAAGGTCTCGGAGGAGATCAGCTTCAGCGGAAGCGGAGTGTCGCCCTCTTCGAACAGTCGCATGCCCTTGCGGACGGCGATGGGGTGGACCAGCAGGTTGAGCTCGTCCAGTAGCCCCGCGTCCAGCAGTTGACGGACGACGGAGACGGAACCGCTCATCCCGATTGTGCCGGAGCCCGGCTCGTTCTTGAGAGCGGTGACCGCCGCCACGAGATCTCCCGTGAGCAGCTCGGAGTTCCGCCAGGTGAAGTCGAGTTGCTGGTTGGACACGACGATCTTCCGGGCGTCGCCGAGGGTCTTGGCGAAGCCGGCGTCCTCGCCGCCGGCCGCTTCCCGCTCGGGCCAGGCGCCCGCGAAGCTGTCGTAGGTCTTACGGCCCAGGAGCAACGTGTCGGCCTCGCCGAGGGTGGCGCCGACGGCCGCCCCCATCTCGTCGTTGAAGTACGGGAAGTGCCACTGGTCGGGCGCCTCCACCACGCCGTCGAGCGAGATGAACAGCCCTGCGATGATCTTCTTCATGCTGGTACTCCAGACAAGTGGCCGGTGATTATCTGCTTCCCTCAGTAGACGACGCCGGCCGGTGAAACTCATCGGTGACGCGTCGTGCGATTCGGGGCCCCGCCTCAGCTCGCAGCCCGGCGAAGCCGCCAGGTGGGCTCGCCGCGACGGTGCCCCCTGCGGTGTCCTCTGCGATGCCGGAAGGGATGAAGGGGCAGAAGGTGCGATTCGGGCTGACCTGAATAGACCGAGGAATCCAATCCGTACCCTTTCATTGCCGTGGGCACCCTTGACACGTGCGTCCTGTTTCGCGACCTTTGAGCCGCCGAACAATTCGAATCCGGATCCTCGCCCGTGGAACGAGTGCGTACACGGCTTGGATCAGCGGACACCGAAGAACGGCAGGACGCGCCGCCAGTACGCGTCATGGGGGAATGAGGGGGGCGGTCGCCCATGCGATCGATGAGTAACGCGGACATCACCATCCACAGACCCGACGAGCTGAGCAGCTCGCTTCGCCGGGCCTGGCATCAGGCGATGGACGAGTCGCCCGAATACGCCAATCCTTTCCTGGCCCCCGAGTTCGCGATCGGGATCGGCAGATACCGCGGTGGGGCGCGGGTCGCGGTCCTGCGGGAGAAGGGGGAGCCCGTCGGCTTCCTCCCGTACGAGCGCAACGCCTTCGGCGTCGGCCGGGCCATCGGGCTCGGCCTCTCCGACTGCCAGGCACTCGTCCATCGCCCCGGGGTCGGCTGGGACAGCCAGGAGCTGCTGCGGGCCTGCGGTCTTTCCGTCTTCGAGTTCGACCACCTCGTCGAGGAGCAGAAGCCGTTCGGCAGACACGTCACGGGGACGTTCGCCTCACCGGTGATCGACCTGGAAGGCGGCGCCGCCGGCAGCTACGCGGAGTGGCTGCGCGGCGCGTACCCGGGGCTGGCCAAGACGACGCTGAAAAAGGAACGCCGCGTGGGACGCGACGTGGGCGAGGTGCGGTTCGTCTTCGACGAGCGCGACCCGCTGATGCTCCGCAGGCTCATGGAGTGGAAGTCCGCCCAGTACCGCAGGACGGGACGGATGGACCGGTTCGGGAAACCGTGGATCGTCGGCCTTGTGGACCACCTCTTCCAGGTCCGCGACGAGCACTTCACCGGTGTGCTGTCCGTGCTGTACGCCGGCGACCGACCGGTGGCCGCGCACTTCGGACCGAGATCGAGCACCGTGTTCGCGTGCTGGTTCACCGCGTACGACCCCGAGTTCCGCTACTACTCGCCCGGGCTGATCATGCACCTTCGGATGGCCGAGGCGGCGGGTCGGCACGGCGTGCGGCTGATGGATTTCGGACGCGGTGACAAGGAGTACAAGGACTGGCTCAAGACCCGTGAGCTGCGGGTGGGCGAAGGGTTCGCGACGCGCCCGCACCCGGTGGCGGCGGCGCACCGGATGTGGCGCAGACCGGTGCGCGGCCTGCGGAACACGGTCCTCGCCCATCCCACGCTGCGGGAGCCGGCCGATCAGCTGTTGAAGACGGTGGGCACGTTACGCACCAGGGTCAAGGCGGACTCCAACAGAGCCGAACCCCACGCACGCTGAGCAGGCTCCCCCACTCCCGGCTTTCACGCCGCGCTCCCTTCGCCACGCTTGGTCGCACCTGCCTCACCGATGCGACCCGCGATGGCGAGAGCCCGCCCTGCCGGGAGGCTCGACAGGCCCTGACGGACGCTCGTGAGAGCGCGCTGTGTGCCTCGGAGAACCCATCGACGGAGGAGGTGACGATGCCGTACGGATCGCGGCTCGCCACGATGATGGCACGGCGACTCGGACGCGAATGCGTCTACATGCCCTCGGCACGGCTGGCTCTGTACGTGGCGCTGCGACGCTGGTGCCGGCCGGGCGCACGGGTGCTCATGTCGCCGGTGAACGACGACGTGATCCTCTTCGTCGTCCTCGCGGCCGGGCTGCGCCCGGTACAGGCGCCCGTGTCCGTATGGGACGGCAACATCGATCCGGCCGCCGTACCGGAGTCGACCTGGCGGAACGTGGACGCCGTCCTGACCACGAACCTGTACGGGATGCCGGACCGGGTGGTGGAACTGCGGCGGCGCTGCGAGGAGTTGGGGATTCCGCTGTTCGAGGACGCGGCGCACGCGATCGGCACGCACGTGGACGGGCAGCCGATCGGGACGTTCGGGAAGGCGGCGGCGTTCAGCCTGTCCAAGCACGTGGCGGCGACGGCCGGCGGGTTCCTCGCCGTCGAGGACGCGCGCTCCCGGCGGGAGCTGGAGCTGCTGCGTGACGACCTCCTGGTGCCGCGCCGCCTCCGCGGTGACCTGGCCGTGACGCTGCGGCCGCTGGCGCGGTCAGGCGTACGCGGCCTCCACCTGGTGCGTCCGGTGTGGCGGACGATGCAGCGCCTCGGGGTGCTGGAACGCGACGACTTCCGTATGGCCCTGCACGCGCCCCGGCTCTCCGGCTGTGCGCGCGAGGCGCCGAGCCTGGCCGCGTACGAGCCGTGGATACGGGTCGACCTGCACGGCTTCCGGGCCCGTCACGGGGCTCTGGTCCGGGGGCAGTTGGCGGTGCGGATGGCTGGGCTCGACGACGACCTCGCCCGGCGCAGGGCCGGGGTCTCGCTGCTGTCGGGTACCGCCTGGACCTCCCCGGCACTGCGCGACCGGGCGACCTACGACGGTCCTCGTCCCCTCTTCCGGGTCCCGCTCCTGGTCCGCGACCGTGACGTCCTCGTGGAACGTCTGGTGAGGCACGGCGTGGTCTCCGGATACGTCTACGATCCCCCGCTCGACGACTACGCGGGTGCGGAGTTCGTCGAACCGTCCCCCGATCCGTCGGCAGCCCGCTGGTTCGCCTCACACGTGCTGCCGGCCGATCCGCTGCTGGCCCGCAAGATCACCAATGCTCTGACGAGAGAACTGGCGGCCCCTTCTCGTCCTTCGGTCCCGGTTCCCGCCCCCGTGCCGGACACCGCGCCACCGGCACCCCTGGGCCAGTGAGACAGTCCGCCGGCCGGCTCGCGGCCGGCGGTTGTCACGGTTGGGTCAGGGTGTCCGGTGGAAGGCGGTGAGCGTGGTCGTGGTCGTGCCGATGGGATGGCCGAGCAGATGCAGCGGCGCGGCCCGCACCCCGGCCGTCTCCACGGCCTGCCAGTACGCGAGGGCCGCCGACCCGTCGACCAGCCCGTGCACCAGCGGAACGTCGGCACCGGACGCGTGCAGCAGGGACTCCAGCCGGCACGAGGCGACCGTGCCGGTGAGCCAGGGCTGCGCGAGATACCCCGCCGCGGCCGGGGCCGGCAGCCCGTCGGCGACGTGCCGTTCGGTGGCGCCGACGGCGAGCAGCCCGCCGCCGACCACGAGCACGTCCTTTCGGGACCGCATCCGGCTGATGGCGCGGTCCGTGTCGAAGCAGTGCGGGAACGAGTCGTCGACCACCGTGGTGCCGGGTCTCAGCCGGTCGATGTCGAGGAGCGTGCCGCCCCCGCTGACCGCGGTGACGACCAGGTCGGCCTCGTACACGGCGGACGGAAGCCCCGCGTCCGACTCCACCACGTCGACGGCATCGGCCAGGGCCTGCTCGCGCAGGCTCTCCGCGAGCTCCTTCAGCCGCGGCCTGCTGCCCGCCACGTCACACAGCAACAGCCGGGCGGGCGGGCGCCGGGCCTGGGTGAGCAGCAGGCGCAGCGACGAGGCGCCGATGGATCCGAGCCCCACGACGGCGACGGTGAGATCGCTCAGCTCCTGCCCGGTGGCGTCGAGCGCGGCATGCACGGTCCTGACGACGGAGACGACCGTCGCGGCATGGCCGGTGGTGACGGCCGCGGTCGCCTCGGTCGCCCGGAGCACGTCGAATCCGTAGCCGGTCAGCGACGGGATCATGCCCGCCAGAGAGACGGACCGGGCGCCGAGAGACGAGGCATGGTCCACCGCACGGGCGGCGTGACCCACGAGGGCCGCCCCGGCGGTGAGTTCGTCCGCGAACAGCGGGACGCACACGAAGCCCGACCGGCCGAGCGGTGTCGTCATGGTCTCCAGAAGCCGTGGCCGGCCGTCCGGGAACAGCAGAGCGCGCAGCTCTTCGCGCGGCAGTGCCTGCGCGGGCAGGCCGGCCAGTCGCGAGAGATGGGCCGGGGAGGGCAGATAGCCGACGAGTGCGGCATCCATCCGCCCCTCGGGCCGTGGTGCGATCAGGCTCGGCGTGGGCCGGATCACCGCCCGCGCCAGCCTGTCGCGCACGGTGTCGGCGAACGCGGCCAGCGTGGCGGGGGCGAACGCCGCCGCCGAGCCGCGCACGGTGACGCGGAGACGGTCTCCGTCGGGGCGCACCGCCATGAACACATCCGTCCCGACCGGAGGCGGCGTGAACTCGCTGTCGCTGTCGTCCCACGCGACCCTCAACGTCTCCCCGCTCACCGGACCCAGGGCGGAGAAGTCCAGGAAGGTGAAGAAGAACTGGGAGGTCAGGGGAAGACCGTTGGCCTGCCGAGGCACGGCGCCGTCGGATGTCCGCGCCGCGACGGCCTCGGCGACGACCCGCCGGAGATCACCACCGAAGTCGCCGGGCGCGTCATGCTTCGCGAGGCCGGGCACGGCGGAGTCCGGACCGGCCGGACGTACGGGTACCGCGGTGGCGAACGGGCCGAACACGCGGTTGACGTCAGGCAGACCGTGGTCCCGGCCGCTCACGGCCAAGCCGAGAACCAGGTCCCGCCGGCCGGTCACGACGGCCAGGGCCTGGTAGTACGCGGTGAGCAGGGGCGCGTACAGCGTGGCCCCCGCACCGGACGCGAGCTTGCGCAGCCGTTCCACCTGATCGGCTCCGACCAGGAATCCGGCGGAGTGGAACGGGGCCGGGCGGTCCGTGGTCCCGGGGCCGGTCTCCTGTCCCGGGAGCTCTGCGACGCCCGCGCGCAGTACGGGCATCCGGTACGGAGCACTGATCCGCGCGGGCCGGTCCTCCGCGGGCCGGGCGAGCTGGATGGCGTAGTCGCGGAAGGTGCTGCGCGGTGTGGGCAGTGCCGCCGATTCGCCTCGGATCAGCCGGTCGTACAGCGCCATCAGCTCCCGCACGAGCAGCGCGGCGCTGTACCCGTCGCCGATGATGTGGTGGGCGTGCACGACGAGTACATGGTGGTCGGGGGAGAGCGTGAGTACGCGAAGCCGCAACAGGGGCCAGGCCCATGGTTCGAAGCGGCGCCGTCGCTCGGCGGCGACCCGCTCCTCCAACTGGTGCGGCTCGGCGAGCGTTTCGAAGTCGACCGGCAGGCGCAGCGAGGGCGGGAGTTCCTGCTGGACGGGTGGCCGGGCCCCGGCGGGAAAGACCGTACGCAGCATCGGGTGATGCGCCACGAGGGCGTCCACCGCCGCCTGGAAGCGGTCCGTACGCAGCGGTCCGGACAGGCGCAGTCGCGCGAGCCACGAGGAGGCGGCGCCCGGCGCGATCGCTTCGGCGAGCAGGAAGCCGCGCTGGCCGGGGGTGACGGGGAAGGGCGAAGGCCCTGCGTCGGGGCGCGTGCCGGCGCCCCTTGAGCCCGTCGGCCGGTCGTCGGCCACGGCCGCGGCAGGGTCCTCGGCGCCGGCCGCGTCCACCGCTGCGGCGAGGGCGGTGAGGGTGCGGTGGGCGTAGACGACGGTCGGCCTGGGCAGCGGGCCGCCACCCTGCTTCTCCAGACGGTCGAAGACCTCCAGGACGAGCAGGGAGTCACCGCCGAGGGCGAAGAAGTCGTCCTCGCGGCAGATCTCGGCAACGTCGAGCAGCGCCGACCAGACGCGGGCCAGCCGGAGTTCGGTCGGCGTCGCCGGAGGGGTGCGACGGGAGGCCGCCGTCGAGGTTTCCACGCCGGGCGCGGAGCCGTCGGCCTCGGAAGCGAGGAGTACGCGGCGGTCGATCTTGCCCGTCGCGGTGAGCGGCAACGCGTCGACATGGATGATGCGGGCCGGAAGCATGTACTGCGGCAGGACACCCGCACAGTGCAGCCGCAGGGCCACGGCGTCCGGCCGAGGGGCGCCGGGCCGGGCCGTGACGAAGGCGACCAGACGGTGGTCCCGCGCGAGCGCGACGGCCTGCGCGACGTCCGGATGCGTCTGGAGTACGGCTTCGACCTCGCCCGGCTCGACGCGGTGCCCACGGATCTTCACCTGGTCGTCGACGCGTCCGAGGAACTCCAGCGTGCCGTCGGGGGAGAGCCGGACCCGGTCGCCGCTGCGGTACCAGCGCCGCCCGCTCCTGGTGGTGAACGCGGCGGCGGTCAGGGCGGGTTCGCCGAGGTAGCCGGGTGTCAGACCGACCCCGGTGATGAGGAGTTCACCCTCTTCGCCGGGCGCCCGGTGCTCCCCGTCCGGACCGGCCACCGCCACCTCGGTACCCGTGACGGGGCGGCCGATCGGCAGCCGGCGCACGTCGTCAGCGGGGCGCGCGGTGATGAGATGACACGTCGCGTTGATGGTCGCCTCGGTCGGTCCGTAGAGGTTGGCGATCCGCTGACCGTCCCCGAAGAGGTCGAACCAGCGGCGTACGTACTCGGCCGACAGGGCCTCGCCGCCGACGTGGATCCATCGCAGAGCCGACAGGTCGGGCCGCGGCGAACCACGCCGTACCCGCTCCTCGGCCGCCGTCAGCAGCCGCTCCCACAGAGTCGGTACGGAGCTCCATACGGTGATCCGGGCCCGTTCCACATGCGTGAGCAGCAGATCGGGGTCACGCACGAGGTGCCACGGCACGGCGACCACGGTGGCGCCGACCAGCAGCGGGGCGAGCAACTGGCGGACGGAGGCGTCGAAGCAGATCGACGCCGTCTGGGCGAGACGGTCCCCGGCGGCGTAACCGAAGGTGCCGATGGCCCAGTCCAGGTAGTTCTCCATCGCCCGGTATGTGATGGGCACCGCTTTCGGGCGGCCGGTGGAGCCGGAGGTAAAGATGACGTAGGCCACGGAGTCGGCGTCAACGGGGGTGTCCGCCGCATGAGTTGTACGAGTCTCCGCCCCGACCGAGCCTCCCGGCCTGTCCAAGTCTCCGTGCGTGTCGGGGTGTTCGGTGGGAAGCGGTCCGTCGACGAACACGAGGTTCACGTCGGCGAGGGTGGTGGCCGCCGCGTGGCTCGGGGCGTGGCAGACGACGGTACGGGCGCCCGACCGGGCGACCTGGTCCGCCAGCCGAGCCGGAGGGTGACCGGAGTCCAGCGGGACCCAGCCCGCACCGGCCCGCAGGATGGCGACGACTCCGACGACGGTGTCGGCACCGGGTTCGGTGAGGAGCCCGACAAGATCTCCGGGCATGACACCGTGCGCGCGCAGCCTGTCGGTGAGGGAGCGGGAGGCCCGGTCGAGTGCCGCGTACGTCAGGGTGGTCTCGCCGGTGTCGACGGCGACGGCGTCCGGGGTGGCGTGGAACTGGGCGAGCAGCCGTCCGACGACGGTGGCCCGGTCCATGTTCTGCCGGACCGCCGGGAACGAGGCCGACGGGCGGCCGAGTGCCGCCAGCTCGTCCTCGTACTCACGGGCCAGGCGGGCCACGGTCGACGGGTCGAAGAGCCGGACGGGGAAGTTCCAGGAGAAGCGCAGGATCGGCTCGTCCTCCCAGCACAGCAGACTCAGCCGGGTCGCCGCGGAGGCGGTCCCGGCCGCGGTCGGCCGCACCGCCACCGGGCAACGCTCGTCCAGGGCGGCCGGGAAGCGGGCGAAACTGAAGCTCGCCGGGCTCGCCGTCCGGGGCCCGCGGTGGTCGCCCGGGAGCAGCCGGGCCAGGTCGAGGCTGCTGAGCGAGGCATGGTGTTCGCTCTCCAGCCAGCTCCGCCGCAGCCGCTCGGCCAGTACCGGAACAGATTCGTCCGGGTCGGCCTCGCACAGCAGGGGCAGGGTGTCGGCGAGCGGACCCACGAGCCGGTCCAGGCCGTGGAGTCGGGCGTCGCGCCGGGCGCGGGCGATGTTGACGGTGATCTCGCGCTGTCCGCTCCACCGTGCCAGGCAGCGCACGTAGGCGGCGAGCAGCAGATGGAACAGGGACACGTCGTGAGCGGCGGCCCGCTCGCGCAGTGCCGCGGTGAGCGTCGGGTCGAGTGCGCGCTGATGAGTGGCGAGCGGGGCCGAGGGAGGCGCCGAGGGATCGCCGTCGTAGGGCAGCCGCAACGGTGGGCCCAGTGAGGCCAGCCGCTCGGACCAGTAGTGCCGGTCCGCCGCGAACTCGGCGGAGGACCGGTCCTCTTCAGTGGTGGCGGCGTATCGCGCGAAGTCCAGATCGAGCCGGGGCAGCGACGGTTCGCGCCCCTGGGACAAGGCGGTGTAGAGCGACCAGAGGTCCTCACTCAGGACGTTGAGGCTGTAGCCGTCGCCGGCCGCGTGATGGATCACCAGGACCAGATGGGCCAGGTCCGCGCTCTCCCTGGCGAGTACCGCGCGTACCGGAGGCTCGGCGGCGAGGTCGAACGGCCGGTTGCACAGGGCGGCTTCGAGATCTTCGATGCTCTCCGCCTCGATGCTCTCCGCGGACTCGCGCACCTCGTACCAGGCGGACAGGGGTGCGGGAGGCGCGGTGTACTGCCGTGGCGGCGTTCCGCCGCGCTCGATACGGATCCGGAGCATGGGGTGCCGGTCGGCGAGCGCGCTGAGGGCCTGCCCGAGCAGGTCGGTGTCGAGGGGGCCGCGGATCGTCTGCCGGACATAGCCGTGGGGCGGGATGTCCGGGTGCAGCCGGCCGCTGGTGTGGAAGGCCAGCTGGACGGGGGTCACCGGGAAGGGGGTGCCGTGCGGGACGCCGGCCCGGACCAGGCTTCGGGAGGCGGTGCCGCCATCGGCTTCCGTCGCATCCGCGACCGGCGTGGGAACGGCGGCGGGCGTGTCCGCGAGGCGTGCGGCCAGCTCGCGGACGGTCCGGTGCTCGAAGAAGAGCGTGGTGGGCAGGGTTCTGCCCAGGGTCTGTTCGAGCTGCTTGACGAGGTCGACGGCGGTGAGTGAGTCGAGGCCCATGGAGAGGAACGGCTCGTCGTCCGAGACTGCGGCGGGCGAACGGCCCAACGCCGCGCCCAGCAGCTGCCGCAGCAACTCGGCGGTGCCGGCCACGGGCGTGGACGCGCCGTCGGGCGTGAGCCGGTGGGCGCGTACGAGGGGTTTGCCGTCCGTCGGTGCCGGTGCCGGTGCCGGTGTTGGTTGTGCAGGCGCGGGCGCCGGTCTCGTTCCTGCCGGAGGCAGCGGGGACGTACGGAGCGGGGTCGGTGTCAGGTCGGCCACCAGCAGCTGTGCCGCATCGAGACCGCAGGCCGTTCGCAGCGCCGCCAGCGCGGGCGCGGTGGCCAGCGGGCGGCCCCCGGCGTGCGACACGCCGGTCGGAGATGTGTCGGTGGAGACCCCGCCCAGCGCCGCGGCGAGTCCTGTCTCGGCGAACGCCGCGAAGTTCAGGGACTGCCAGGGCCGCCCGGCGTGGCGTTCCGAGGCGGCGAACGCGTCGAGGAAGGCGTTGGCGGCGGCGTAGTCGCCGAGGGCGCCCGCCAGACCGGGCAGCACCGACGAGACCGAGGAGAACGCCACGCACACCGCCGGGCTCCGGCCGTGCCGTCGCAAGGCCAGGGAGAGCAGCTGGCTGCCGCGCGTCTTGGCTGCCAGTACCTGGCCCATCTCCTCCGGGGTCTTGTTCCGCAGCGTCCCGGGCCGCACCATGCCCGCAGCGTGGAAGACGGCGTCCAGTGACGGCAGTCGGGCGATGAGAGCGTCGACGTCCTGCTCGTCCGCCATGTCGGCCATCTCGTACCGGGCGGTGGCGCCCAGCGCGCCGAGTTCGTCGAGCAGCCCCGCCGGAGGCCGGGGGGACCGGCCCGCGAGGACGAGGGTCGGGCGGCCGAGGGCGGCCAGGTCGCGGGCGAGCGCGGCACCGATCCCACCGCCGCCTCCGGTGATGAGGAAGGTGCCGTCGACCGGCAACGGGTTCGACACGGAGAGCATGGGATCGGCCGGCACCGGCGTGAACGTACGGGCCAGTCTGCGCCCCGCGCGCCACGCGACGGTGCTGGTCGCGCCCGGCACGCTGTGCGCACCCAACTCGGCCAACTCGGCCAGCACGGCCTCCAGCCGCTCCGACGGAGTGTCGAGCGAGCAGAGGTCGACGCTGGTCGCCAAAAGCCCCGGGGTCTCCTGGGGGAGAGCGAGCGCGAGACCGGTGAGCAGGGCCTGGGCCGGGCGCGGCCGTTCGGGTGCCGTCCCCGTGGTGTGCACGTCCTCGGTCAGCAGGAGCAGCCGGTCGGCCCGTACCTCGTCGAGCAGCGCGACCGCATCGCGGAAAGCCGCCAGGCCGGTCTCCTGGGCGAGGCCGAGAGCGGCGGGTGTACCGAGGTCGGGAGCCGGTCCGGCGAGAAGCACGACCGTGTCCGGCGGCGCGTCACCCGTCCCATGGACCCTGACACCACGTGCCGCGAGCTGCTCGGCGAGCGTGCGTACGGAAGAAGCGTCAGGGCCCGTCACCTGGACCGAACGCTCCACGGGCAGCGCAGCGGTGGGGTTCGGCAGGGGAGAGTCCTCCCACGTGACCCGGTGTAGCAAGGGGCTCGTCGGCGGCTCGGCCCAGTGCCGCCGGCGCTGGAAGGGATACGTGGGCACCGGGACGCGGCGATTCCCCGCGTCGAGGACGGTACGGTCCACCGGCACGCCGCGCGACCACAACATGCCCACGGTCGCCAGCAGCGCTCCCCGCCCCTCTCGGGCACCGGCAGCCTGCGCGGCGGCGGGCGCAAGGCCGTCGCGGATCTCCGGGAGCGCCGGTATCGCCACCACTCGGGCAGCCACTTGGGGCGTCGAATCCGCGACCGGTTCCCCGGTCGGATCGCCGGTCGGATCCGAGTCGCGCCGTCGCCCCGCTGTTGCCGCGAGGACCGGCCCCGACAGCGTCGCGCCGTGCCCGAGCTCCACGAACGTGTCGTAGCCCTCGTCGATCAGCCGCTCCACGGCAGCCCCGAACAGCACCGGCCGAAGGGCATGGCGGCGCAGATACTCCGGGTCCAGCGACGGCTGCCACTCGGCGGTGACCGTACTCATCAGCGGAACCGTCGGGGTGTGCGGGGTGAGAGCGCGCGCCGCATCCGCCAGCGCGTCGGCGATCGGCCGCATGAGCGGCGAGTGGAAGGCACGGGACACTCGAAGGCGACGTACGGCGATGCCCCGTGCGGTCAGTTCGCCGACCGCGTGCTCCACGGCCCGGATGCTGCCGGAGAGCACGACTTGCCCGGGACCGTTCCTGGCGGCCACGGCAAGGGTCCCCTCCGACGCGGCCACCACCGCGGCGACGGCCTCGTCGTCACCGCGCACGGCGACCATGGCGCCGGGCTCGGTGAACTCGCCCATGAGACGACCGCGTTCGGCGGCGAACCGTACGGCGTCGTCAAGGGTCAGCGCCCCGCTGACACAGGCGGCGGCGATCTCGCCGACGCTGTGTCCGGCGACCGCATCGGGCTCCACGCCCCAACTCCGCAACTGGCGGGCGAGCGCCACACCGAACGTGACGAGCAACGGCTGGGCGATCTCCGTGCGGTCCCGCGTCACGGGATCCGCCGCTTCGTGCAGGCACCAGTCCACGAGGTCCCGGCCGTGCACCGGACCGAGGAGCGCGGACGCCTCGTCGAAGGTGTCCCGGAAGACGGGGGCCGTCCTGTACAACGCCTGCCCCTGCCCCGGGCGTTGTGCCCCTTGGCCGGGCAGCAGGAAGACGACCCTCGGCCGGGACCGGACGACGGCTCCGGGGAGGACACCACCGGCAGCCACCGCGGCGAGGCGTTCGGGCAGCTCACCGTCGGCGACAACGGCCAGGCGGTACGGCCCGTCGTCCGCGGAGGTGCTCGCGCTCAGGCAGACATCCCCCTCCGCCGGCTCCGGGTGGTCGCGCAGCTGCGCGGCAAGGCCGGATACGCGGGCCCGCAGACCTGACGCGCTGCGGGCCGACAGGGTCAGCAGATGAGGGCCCTCGTTGTGCCGCGAGGCGCGGGCCGGTGGCGGTGGCGGTGGGGCCTGTTCCAGGACAGCGTGGGCGTTGGTGCCCCCGAAGCCGAAGGCGTTGATCCCCGCCGTCAGAGGGCCTGTCGACTCCCAGTCGCGGAGCTCGGGGACCACGGAGAAGCCGGCCAGGCCGGGGCCCGGCGAGAGCGGTGTGTGGTGCAGGGAAGCGGGAAGCCGGCGGTGGCCCAGCGCCAGCACCACCTTCACCAGCGCGGGCAGGGCGGCCGCGTTCAGGAGGTGTCCGATGTTGGTCTTCACCGAACCCAGGAGTCGCGGCTGTCCGTCGGTCCGTGGCGGAAAGGCGTGGGCGAGGGACTGCAGTTCGATCGGATCGCCGACGGTTGTGCCCGTACCGTGGGCCTCCACATAGCTCACGGACGCGGGGTCCACACCGGCTTCGGCGTACGCGCGAGTGATGACCTCCCGCTGCCGCAGCGGGTTGGGCGCCATCAGACTCAGCGATCGGCCGTCGTTGTTCACCGCTGTGCCGCGGACCACCGCAAGCACGGTGTCGTCGTGTCGCCGGGCGTCGTCGAGGCGTGTCAGTACGATCGCCGCACCGCCTTCGCCGGGCACGAATCCGTCGGCCGCGGCGCTGAAGGCACGGCTTCGGCCGGTGGGCGAGAGTGCCTGTGCCCCTTCCAGCAGGCGGTATCCGGTCGGTGTGAGGTTGAGGTTGACCCCGCCGACCACGGCGATGTCGCATTCGCCGTCCAAGAGGCTGCGCCGCGCCAGGTGCAGCGCCACCAGCCCTGAGGAGCAGGCGGTGTCCACGGCGAGCGCGGGCCCGTCCAGATCCAGACTCTGGGACACGCGCGCCGCGACGAGATTGGGCAGGTTCCCGGTCAGCGCCGACACGGGCAATCCGGCGCCGTCCGCCGCCGCCCGGTTCAGGATCTCGCGGTATCCGCTCTCCCCGACGGCCGCGAAGACACCGATCCTGCGACCGCGTCGCCTGGGCCCGGCGTAACCGGCGCGCTCCAGTGCCTCGTGGGCGAGTTCGAGGAAGAGCCGGGCCTGTGGGTCGATCGCTCGGGCCTCCTCCTCGTCGATGCCGAAGTACTCGGCGTCGAACCCGGCCGGGTCATCGAGAAACGCACCCCACCGGGCGCGGGGCGACGCACCCGGCTGGTCCTCGTCGCCGCTCCGGCCGCCCACAGATCCCTCCCGCCGTTCCTCAGCGGCGTCCCATCGGCCGGGCGGCACAGCGGTGACGGCGTCATGCCCCTCGCTGAGCAACTCCCAGAAGGCCTCGGGCGTTTCGGCCCCGGGGAACCGGCAGGCCATGCCGATGATCCCGGTCGTGGCGGTGGCGGTGGCGGTGTCAGTGACAGGGGTTGCGGCCGTGGCCTTGGCCGATGAGTCTGCCGCGTCCGGTGCGCTTTCGCCCGCCGGTGTCCCTGCCCGGACCGCCGCGAGGAGATGGTCAACGAGCCCGGCGACCGTGTCGTGGTCTCGTATGACGGCCGGTTCCAGGGTCGTGGCGAAGGCCTCTTCCAACGCGGCGAGGACCTCCATCGCCTTGAGCGAGGTACCGCCCAGGCTGCCGAAAGGGTCGTGCGAGCCGATGGCGGTCCCGGGCAGGTCCAGCACGCGCGCCCACACGCCCCGCACGATGCGCTCGGTGTCCGGCCGGGAACGGGGCACGGCCGCCCGAGGAGAGTCCGTGGGCGGGTTTTCGACGGGTGGCTTCTCCGATGCCGATGCTGATGGCGATGCCTTGAGACCGGCGGCGACGGCGGTCGACGCATACGCGCCCGCCTCGAAGCGGGCGCGCAGCCGCTGCCGCTGCAACTTGCCGCTCGTCGTGCGGGGGAACGCGCCGGGCGGCAGCGCCAGCACCCGTACGTCGTCGTGCAGCAGGACCTCGCGCACGCGGGCCGCCACCCGGCCCAGCACCTCGGCCGCGGCGCGCGGTGGCCGCGCCCAGGGGACGAAGACCACGACGCGTTCACCCCCGGTCACGGGGTCGGTCGAGCCGATCACCGCCGCGGCACCCGGGGGCAGACCGGGCGTGGCGGCCACCACTCCTTCCAGGTCGGGGGCGTGAAAATTCCGGCCGTTGAGGAAAAGTACGTCCTTGTGGCGCCCGGTCACACACAGGCGTCCGTCCCGCAGGAACCCGAGGTCGCCGGTGTGCAGCCAGCCGTCGGCGAAGGCCGCCGCGGTGGCCTCGGGAAGACGGTGGTAGCCGCGCGCGATCTGCGGGCCACGCACCTCGATGTGCCCCACCCGCCGATCGCCCAGGAGGTGTCCGGCGTCGTCGACGATGCGGACGGCGCAGCCCGCCACCGGACGGCCGACGTCCATCAGTTCCACCAGTTCGGCCGGTTCCCCGGCGGAACCGGCCGGAGCGGCCTCGACGACGAGGCCGCGGCTGAGCGCCGCGCGGTCCAGCACCAGCGGCGCGGCCACCTCCTCCAACGGCGGGAAGGTCACCGCCAACGTCGCCTCGGCGAGCCCGTAGACCGGCTGGACCGCCCGTGGAGCAAGACCCGTCGGCCGGGTCTTGCGTACGAAGTCCCGCCACACCGTCGCCGCGATCGGCTCGGCCCCCACGGAGATGAGCCGTACGGGGGAGAGGTCCAGCCGTTCCATCGCCGCGTCGGGGATACGCCGAACAGCCAGCGCCAGGGCGAAGTTCGCCGCCGAGAGCACCGTGCCCCGGTGTCGTGCCGCGACCTCGAACCACACGAGAGGTCGCTTGGCGAACGACAGCGGTCCGATCTTCACCTGCTTGGCCCGGGCGGCGAGGGGAGCGAGATGGGTGCCGATGAGCCCCATGTCGTGGAAGTACGGCATCCAACTGACCATCACGTCCTCGGCGGTGAGGGCCGAGGCGGTCCGTATCTGCTCCAGGTTGGCGACCACCCCGGCATGGGTCAGCTCGACACCCTTCGGCGCGCCCGTACTGCCCGAGGAGAACTGCAGGAACGCGAGATCGTCGGGCCCGGCAGCGGCAGGCGTGCGCAGTGCCGCCGCCTCCTGCAGGGAGCCCAGCCGCAAAGCACGTATCGTGTCGGGGAGTTCGGACAGCAGGGACTCGGTCACCGCGTCCACCACCACGGGCGGCCGGCCGAGCAGTTCCCAGACCGGTACGACCCGTCGGACGTCCGGAGCCAGCGGAACGGGCACGAGGCCGGCGGCGAGCGCGCCCCAGAACATCGGCTGGAAGTCCTCGCTCCGGTCCGCCAGCAACGGCACGCACGTCCCCGGCGCCACGCCCGCCGCCACGTACCCGCCTGCGACGCGCATCGACACATCGGCCAACTCGCGCAGGGTGACGGTCAGTTCGCTGCCGTCTCCGCGGACGTGGACGATGACTTGCTCCGGGACCTCGCGGGCCGCGTCCAGCAGTATGTGAAGCAGTGTCATGTCGCCCAATCGGCCCGTTCATCAGAAGTACGCGGCAAACGCATTGATCATTCACATGATGCCGTTGGTGTGGGTTGTGCGAGGTCCGTTCCCGGAGTCGGGGCGGGGTCGCCGGCCAGTTCGGTGCGCAGGCTGGTGACCAGCTCGCGGGGCAGGCCGTGGGTGTCGTGCAGGTACAGGTAATCGGCATCGGTGAGCGTGGAGTTGAAGCGAGGCTTGGCGAGGATGCGGCGACCTCGTTCGAGCAGGTGCGTGAAACGCCGCTCTTCGTCGAGCAGGATCTCGCGCACCGTCGACACGTCCACGGACTGGTGGAAGTGGTCCAGTGTGTGCTCAAGGAGTTCCAGCGGGACGTCGCCGAGGGTCCGCGACGGGTCGTGCCGCCACAGCGTGGTCAGGAGCCGTCGTGTCAGGCGGCGCGGTACGTAGCCGCGGCCGGTGTTCGAGGGCATGACGCCGTCGCCGAGTACGGCGACGGACGAGCGCAGGTGGTCGCAGACGAGGCGCAGTGACGGCTCGTCCAGGCACCACAGCGGTGGAACGGTCCGCATCCACGGTTGGAACAGGTCGCAGTCGTAGACCGATTTCTTGCCTTGGAGCAGGGTGCTGAGGCGTTCCAGACCGAGTCCGGTGTCGATGTTGGACTGGGGGAGGGGGTGCAGGGTGCCGTCTTCGTCGCGGCGGTAGCGCATCAGGACGTGGTTCCAGACCTCCACCCATCGGTCGTCCCGGGTCGGTGTGGACCGCGGCGGCGTGTCGCCGGTCCACATGAAGATCTCCGAATCGGGGCCGCAGGGACCGGTGGGCCCGTTGTTCCACCAGTTCTCGTCCCGGGTGAGTTCCACCGGTACTCCGCGCTCCTGCCACAGGTGGAGGGAGTCGGTGTCGGGGCCCAGTTGGCCGTCGCCGCCGAAGACCGTGGCGTGGAGTCGGCCCGGTTCGATTCCGTAGCCGTCGACGAGCAGGTCGTAGCCCCAGCGCAGGCTCTGCGAGTGGTCGTAGTCCCCGAGCGACCAGGTGCCGAGCATCTCGAACACGGTGAGGTGCGTGTCGTCGCCGACCTCGTCCAGGTCCGTGGTGCGCAGGCAGCGCTGCACGTTGACCAGGCGGCGGCCGAGTGGGTGCGGCTCGCCTTCGAGGTACGGAGTGAGGGGGTGCATACCGGAGGTGGTGAAGAGGACCGGGTCACCGGGTGGCGGCAGCAGGGACGAGCCGGTGATGCGCCGGTGTCCGCGCTGCTGGAAGTACTCGATGAAGGTTTGCACGATGTGGTCGGTGTTCATGGCGGCGGATCCTTCGCTTCGTGGCGCCCGGAAAGGGCCGCCGGTACGGAAGGCGGGACAGGAGTCCGTCAAGGCCAAAACACCGGCGGGCCGTTTCCGGTCGCCGGTGGAAAGAGGGGATGAGGTCAGTCGGCGGCAACCGGCGAGCTGGTCGCTCGCGCGGTCGCGGTGATGCCGGTGGGATGGACGATGACCTTCATGCCGTCAACGGTAGACGACGGGATGGGGGTGGGACACCTGAATTTGCGCGGGCGGGGCGTGGCCGCGACGGGCTTCTGCCGGAAGACCTGGTGCAGAGCAGAGGCATGGTCCCCGCAGAGCCGTGATCCCGGCCCGACGATGCCGATAGCGCAGGCAGTGGCCCGTAGATTTCCGCCGGTGCAGCCCTGATGATGAAGCCTTCGGACGCATGCTCCATCGGCCTTTCGTAGTTTCGCAGTGATGCCTCAGCGATGTGCTGACAGCGCGACCAGCACCCCAGGACGTGCGTACGACTCGACCACCCCGCTGACGGAGGTTGCCGTGCTCTGGTCCGACCACGCCATCTGGTGGCACGTCCACCCGTTGGGATTCCTCGGCGCGGAGCGCGTCGCCCTGCCCGCGGACGAACCCCCGCGCCACCGGCTGCCGGCCCTGGCCGACTGGCTGGACCACCTGGTCGGGCTCGGCTGCAACGGCCTTGCCCTGGGGCCGGTCTTCGCCGCCGAGACCCACGGCTACGACACGGTCGACCACTTCCGGATCGACCCCCGCCTGGGCACCGAAGCCGACCTGGCCGAGCTTGTCGAGCGCGCCGCGGCCCGGGGGGTGCGCGTCCTGCTCGACGGCGTCTTCAACCACGTGGGCCGGTCGTTCGGCCCCTTCGCCGATGTGGCACGGCGCGGCGCCGACTCCCGGTACGCCGACTGGTTCGTCCCTGAGGGCGACGACTTCCGCACCTTCGAGGGCCACGGCCACCTGGTCGCCCTCAACCACGCGTGTCCCGCCGTCGCCGACCATGTCACCGCGGTCCTCGACCACTGGCTCGACCTGGGCGTCTCCGGCTGGCGGCTGGACGCCGCCTACGCCGTCCCGCTGCCGTTCTGGCGCACCGTCACCGACCGGGTCCGGGCGCGCCATCCCGATGCCTGGTTCAGCGGCGAGGTGATCCACGGCGACTACGCCGCGTACGTCACCGAGGGCGGCCTGGACTCCGTCACACAGTACGAACTGTGGAAAGCGATCTGGAGCTCGCTGAACGACGCCAACCCGCACGAACTGGCCTGGGCGCTCAAGCGCCACAACACGATGCTCGACACCTTCGCCCCGCAGACCTTCGTCGGCAACCACGACGTCACCCGGATCGCCAGCCGGCTCCGCGACCCCCGTCAGCTGACCCATGCCCTCACGCTGCTCTTCACCGTCGGCGGCGTACCGTCCGTCTACGCGGGCGACGAACGCGCGTGGCAGGGCGTCAAGGAGGACCGGGAAGGTGGAGACGACGCCGTCCGCCCCGCCTTTCCCGCCGACCCGTCGGGCCTGGGCTCCGACGGTCTGACCGTCCAACGGCTCCACCAGACCCTGGTGGGCGTCCGTCGGCGCCACCCCTGGCTCGTACGCGCCCAGACCCGCGTCCACACCGTCAGCAACGCCGCACTCACCTACACCCTCGCCAGCTCCGACCCCGACTCCGCGCCCGGCGCCGCCGTCGCCGTGGCCCTCAACTTCGGCCCCGCTCCTGCCACAGCCGCCGTACCGGCCGCCGCCTGGACGCACGCCGCGGGCGACACCGTCATCGACCCCGCCACCGGCTCCGTATCCCTGCCGCCACTCGGCTGGTCCGTCGCCACGGCTCCGGAAATCCCGTCCTGACCGCCAATCCGTTGAGCGGTGATCGGCGATCAAAGGGACGCCCGCTCAGACTGGTTGACCCGGGGCGGGGTCGGCGAACGCCGGCATGATCCGGTCGTGGATGAGGCGGAGCTGCGTGTTCACGTCGGCCATGCCGTCGAGATCGCGGCCGGTGAACGTCTTGACGAGGCTGCGGTCGGTGATCGCGCAGATCATGTGGTTCACGCCGCTGGGAGCGATCTCCCGCTGGATCTTGTCCAGGCATTCCTCCGGGGTGCCCGCGACGGAGAGGCGTTCGGCGAGCTCGGGCGTGGTCAGCTCGATGCCACGGGCCAGATCGCCGGCGGCGATGGCGTCGATGACCGGTTTGAGTTCGGCCGGATCGACCCCGTTGCGGCGCAACTGCTCCTCGGGCATCGAGGAGGCGTAGATGCCGACCATGCTGCGCGCGGCGTCCTTGGCGAGCGCCGAGTCCGTCCCGGTGGCGAAGACGACCCAGGCGCCGATGTCCAGCGACCGCCAGTCCTTGCCGGCCCGCTCGGCGCCGACCCGGATGTGGCCGACCGCGTAGTCGTACGCCTCGCGTGTATAGCTCAGCGCGTGGTGGCAGCCGTCGGACAACTCGCCCGCCGCCTCGAAGGACTTGGGCCCGCGCATCGCCCCGAGCATGAGCGGCACATGCTCCTGGACCGGGCGGGCGAAGGTGAACAGCCCCTGGTAGCTGAAGAACTCGCCGTCGTACGAGATGGCCCCTTCGTCGAGCACCGTGCGCACCACGTGCAGCGCTTCCTTGACCCGGGACAGCGGACGGGTACGGGCCCAGTCGATCCCGTACTGGGCCAGGAGCCCGAAGTTGCCGCTGGACAGCACGCCTTCCGCGCGTCCGTCGGACAACTCGTCGAGGGTGGCCAGGGCTTGGGCGATCAACGTGGGTTCGCGCAGCGTGACCGGGGACACGCTCGGGCCCAGACGGATCCGGTGGGTCTGGCCGGCGGCCGCGGCGAACAGCAGCCACAGGTCCTTGTGCCAGGTCTCGTCGGCGGCGTAGCAGGCGTGGAAGCCGAGTTCGTCGGCGAGCCTGATCGAGGCCAGTGACTCCTGGAGCGGGTAGTCGGGGAGCATCGCATAGCTGAACTTCACGGTCGCCACCTTCCGGAGCGGGAGCGGGCGGTACGGGCCCACGGGGCCGATCGTTTCTCGCGAGGGTGTCGACGGGGTCGGCAACTGTCCAGTGGTCTATGCGAGTTGACGCAAAATGGGCACTCCGTGGTCGTGGGCCGATCCCCGCGTCAGGACAGGGGAATGGTCACCTCGTCCTCGACGGGTGGGTCGAGCTCCTGCTTCCGGTTGCCCGTCGCGGAGAAGCAGCGCAACCGGATCGAGTCCGGGGCGACGTCCAGACGCAGGAAGCACTTGAAGAACGGCGGGCTGTAGGTCGCCGAACCCGGAGAGAAGAGCTGGGTGTACGCCTTGCGTACCGGGAGGCGGAACCGGGAGGTGCGGTCGGGGCGGCCGCCGGCGCCCAGCAGGCTCGCGACGAGCCGGGTGCGCAGGGTGACTTGGGCCGGTGGCCCCTGGGTGCGGGTCGCCGGGATGCCGAGGCGCTTGGCGATGACGGCGGTCGCCTGGGCCTCGGTCAGGGTGAAGAAGCGCCGCATGCGCAGTCGGCGTCCGTAGAGCCTGCTGTAGAAGGCCAGGGAGTCCCCGCGCAGTGGGTAGCAGCGGAAGTCGTCTTCGGTGACGTGGCCGACGGAGACGCGCGGGATGGTGTGGGTGGCGTGCATGAACGCTCCGCCGCCGCCCGCGACGACGTACTGGATCGTGCGGCCGTTCACCGGCACCGGATAGCGCTGGTAGTTGTGGATGTCGCCGCCTATCGCGGCGACGTAGTGATGGTCCGGGTCGCGGACGATGTCGTCGACGGTGCCGCCGCCTTCTATGGGGCAGGGCTGGTGCTCGGCGTCCACGTACAGCGGGGAGCCGGTGATGAGGATCTTGGGGCGGTCGCCCTCGGACATCTCGCGCAGCCACCGGCCCTGCTCGGCGTCGACGGTTCCGAGCAGGCCGGTGTCGATGCCGATGATGCGTACCGGTCCGGCGTCGACGGCCCAGTACGGGCCGGGCTGGACGGCTTGTTGGGCCGGGGCGGAGCGCAACCGCCGTGCCTCGGTGAGGCGTTGCTCGTCGGGCGCGCGCGGTGTGTGCCACAGCAGGGACCGCAGCCAGGCGGCCGTCAGCCGACGGGGCGCGGCCGGCGGCGTCGGCGCCGGAGCGTCGCAGAAGACGCGCATGAAGCCGTGCAGGTCCTCGTACCAGTCGTGGTTGCCGGGTATGGCGTAGACGGGCGCCTGGTAGTCCTTGTACGGGCGGAAGAACTTCGTGCCGTAGTCGTCGGTCGCGCCGACCGGATAGATGACATCGCTGGCGAGCACGGTGAACTTCGTGTCCTGACCGACCTTCAGGAAGCCCGGCACCACGGCGTACTGCGGGTCGTCGCCCTCACCGGTGTCTCCGATGACCATGAAGGAGAAGTGGTCGGGGTCGTCGCGGCGGACCAGTTTGTCGACGGGCGCCCCGTCAGCTGTCCGCTGGTCCACCCAACGGCTGCGGGTACGGCCCGTAGGGTCCCCGAACCAGGAGGCCAGCACGCCGTTGCGGGCGGGCCAGAGCGTCTTCGGATTGAGCCACGACAGCTTCTCGACCCGCTGCGGCATCAGGTGCTTGTAAGCGCCGCGTTCCGTCGTACCCCAGCCGGCGCCCTCGGCGGTGTCACGTGAAGAGTCAGCCATCGGCGAACGGTAACAACGATCTCGGTACGCGCTGTCAGCTGGGGTGCGCCTGGAGGCGGGCGTCGGTGCGCGGCAGGGGCACCGCATGTGCCGCCGGGGACATCGGCCGATCGGCCGAGTTCGGTGACGCACCCCCGCCGCATACGGGCCGATCGGCCGAGGTGCCGCGGTGTACCGAGGCCGGAAGGTGGAGGCACCCGCCGATCGGAGCACGTCTGCCCCATACCTGAGAACACGGCGCGGCTCCGGGCGGGGCGCTGCCGGCTTCCGGGGCGAACGCCGCCTGCCTCGCCTGCCCCTTCTGCCTCTGGACAGCCTCCATGCCCGCACAGCCCTCGCTGGTCAGCCACGCCCCGTTCCGACCGGAACGGCCCGGGGGCTCGACGGTTCGCGGGTGGATCGGCACCCCGGTTCCGGCGGTACCGCGTCGCCTGCCTGGCCGTCCTCGTGGTCATTCCCCCCGTACGGAGTGTGGGCGGGGTTTCTCGCGACGGGCGCCGCCGATCTCGCCGCCCAGTTCGCCTGGGAGGGCTTCGCGGCCCGGCACCCGGACACGCCGTACGCGATGTTCTGGTACGGGGGCACGCACACCGTCAACTACAGCGTGCTGTCACCCCCGTTGATGGCGGAACTGGGAGTGCGTACCGTCTCCGTCCTCGCCGGGGTGACCGGTACCTGGTTGCTGGCCGTCCTGTTGGAGCGCACCCTCCCCAGGGTGTCACTGTGGCCCGCACTGCTCGGCGCACTCGGGCTGTGGGCCAACGTCGCCTCCGGGCGCACCACGTTCGCCCTCGGGGTGGCCTTCGGACTCGCGGGCCTTCTCGTCCTGTCCGGCAGGCCGGTGAGGACGGTCGGGCCGGTCCGGCTCTTCGCGGGTGCGCTGGGTGCGCTGGGCGCGCTGCTCGCCACTCTGGCCAGCCCCGTTGCCGGGCTCTTCCTGCTGGTCGCGGTCGCCGGGTATCTGCTCGACCGGCAGTACGCCAAGGGGCTGGTGCTCGCCCTGTCGCCGGCCGCCGTCGTCACCCTCACCACCCTGCTCTTCCCCTTCCAGGGCGAGCAGCCCATGGCCGCGCACCGGATGCTGACACCCTTGATCCTTTTCGCCGCCGTGGTGTGGGCGGCACCGCGGGACTGGCGAGTGGTGCGGGCCGGAGCGGCCCTCTACGCCGTCGGCGTCGTGCTGACGTACCTGATCGCCTCGCCGATCGGCACCAACGTGGAACGGCTCCCGGCGCTCTTCGCCCCCGCGGTGCTGCTCGCGGCCCTGCTCGACCCGGGATCCGGCAGGGCCCGGGCCACCCGCCTGACCTCCGTGCCGGCTCTGGCGCTCGCCGTGTCCGTGTACTGGGCCACCGCGTCGACCGTCTCCGATCTGCGAGTCAGCACGACGGTGCCGGCCTGGGCCGAGCACACCGATCAAGTGATCGCCGAGCTCGACCGGCTGCACGAGGACCGCGGCAGGGTCGAGGTGGTGCCCGCCCGCAACCACCGCGAAGCCACCCTCTTCGCCCCGCACATCCAGCTGATGCGGGGCTGGAACCGGCAGTTGGACGTCGAGCGGGGCCGGCTGTTCTACGACGGCGACTTCAGCGGACCGCGCTACCACGCCTGGCTGCGCCACTGGGCCGTCGGATACGTCGTCGTGCCCAACGCACGACCCGACGGCCCCGCCCTGCGTGAGGGGCCCTCGTCGGGGCCGGGCAGAGCTGGCTGCGGCCGGTCTGGCGGGACCCGTACTGGACGATCTACCGAGTGCGTGACGCCGTCCCGCTCGCCTCGGCCCCGGCCGAGGTCCTGCGCGCGGGTGAGGCGGACGTGGTGCTGGAGATACCGCGGGCCGGGACGGCGACCGTACGTGCCCCGGGCGGGCGTCTACCGACTCACGTCGAGCTATGCCGCGGGACTCTCCGACGGGCATGACTGCCGACCGACACGAACCGGCCCGCACTCATGAGCGGTCCGTTCCCGAATCTCCGCCGCGGCATCCGGCAGGCCGGCCCGATCCGGATCGGCTGCCGGGCGGATACGGACTCGGCCGGGCAGTCAGCCAACCAGCCGGCCGACCGGCCAGCCAGTAGTCAGTCAGTCAGCAGTCAGTCGGCCGGCCGGGCCCGGTCCGCCCGGAAGTCTGCCGGGGTGGCCGATCGGCCGATGTGAACGGCTGTGGCGCGGGGATGAAATGGCCGATCGGCCGAGGTGCCGCAGTGGCGCGTGCGAAGAGAGTGGCCAGGTAGGCCGGGAGCGACCCGGCTGTGACGTCTCACCAGGTCCCGGGCGGTTTTTCCCGGGGCGCCTGGTGCCTTCCCCGGCCCCCGCCCGCACTCTCACCTCCCTGGATGAGCCGCTATGCCCCCGCAGTCCTCCCTGCTTCTGCCCGCCCGGCCAGGCCCGGAAGTCCGCCCGCTCGCGCGCAGGCCCCCTCGACCACGGACGCACCGGAGGATCCCGCTCCCGCTCGTCGCCGTCCTCTGCGTCGCGCCCCTGTACGGGATCTGGGCCGCCCTGCTGGAGACGGGCGGCGGGGACCTCGCCGCCCAGTACGCCTGGGCGGGTTTCGCCGCCCGGCACCCGGACGCGGCCTACGGGCTGTTCTGGTACGGCGGCACGCACACCGCCAACTACAGCGTTCTCTCACCGGAGTTGATGGCGTTGCTGGGTGTCAGGACGGTCTCCGTGCTGGCCGGCCTGTCCGCTACCTGGTGGCTCGCCGCCCTGTTCCGGCGCACCGCCAGGAGGGCACCGGTGTGGCCCGCGCTGCTCGGTGCGCTCGGCCTGTGGGGCAACGTCGCCATGGGACGCACCACGTTCGCCCTCGGGCTGGCCTTCGGGCTGGCGGGCCTGCTCGCGCTGGCCGGCCGACGGCCCCGGCCCGGCCGGCTCACCATCGCCGCCCTGGGCGCGCTGCTCGCCACCCTGGCCAGCCCGGTGGCCGGACTCTTCGTTCTCGTCGCGGGCGCCGCGTATCTCCTCGACCGGCAGTACGCGAAGAGCCTGGCCCTCGCCGTCCCGCCCGTCGTCGCCGTCGGGCTGACGACCCTGCTCTTCCCCTTCCAGGGCGAACACCCCATGGCTGCGGGCCGGATGACGCTGCCGCTGCTGCTGGCCGCCGCCGTGGCCTTGGCGGCGCCGCGAGAGTGGCGGGTGGTGCGCGCCGGGGCCGCCGTCTACGCCGTCGGCGTCGTGCTGACGTACCTGATCCCCTCGCCGGTCGGCTCCAACGTGGAGCGGCTCGCGGTGCACCTCGGCCCCGCGCTGCTCCTCGCGGCCCTGCTGAACCCCGGATCCGGTGCCGCCCGGCGGTCCGTCGTACGCCGCGTCCGCACCTGCGCGCTGGGCCTGGCACTGATCGTCTCCGCCACCTGGAGCACCCAGTCGGCCATCCACTCCGCCTGGGGTCTGGCCCCCGTGCCGGCCTGGGCCACGCACACCGGCGGAGTGATCACGGAACTCGGCCGGCTGGGCGCGGACCGCGGCCGGGTCGAGGTCGTCAACGCGACCAACCACCGTGAGGCCGCCCTCTTCGCGCCCCATGTCCAGGTGATGCGGGGCTGGAACCGCCAGCTGGACGTGGAGCGGGGGAGGCTGTTCTACGACGGCTCGCTCGACGGCGCGCGCTATCACGCCTGGCTGCGCCGGTGGGCGGTCGGTTACGTCGTCGTGCCCGACGCGGAACCCGAAGGCGCCTCCGTACCCGAGGCCGCCCTGATCCGGGCCGGACAGGACTGGCTGGAGCCGGTCTGGCACGACGCGTACTGGAAGATCTACCGCGTCGCCGACCCGCTCCCGCTCGCCTCGGCCCCGGCCGAGGTACTCAACGCCGGAGAGGCCGACGTGGTCCTGAAGATGCCGCGGGCCGGCACGGTCACCGTACGGATCGCCCACTCGCCGTGGCTGCGGGCCGAGGGAGCCTGCGTACGGGCGGACGGCCCCTGGACCCGGCTGACGGCACCCGGCCCGGGCGTGTACCGGCTGACGTCCAGCTACGCGGCCGGGCGCTCCACCGGACCCGGCTGCCGCTGACCGGCGGCGGAATCGGTTTCTCCGCTGCTAACACCCCACGGGCAGGATCTACCGATGACGGGGAAAGAGATCTCCGGACCGTCCAAAGCGGCCGTGATCTCAAGGCCGGTCGGTGCTCTGAGCGACCGCTTGCCTTCCTTTCCTGTGCCGGAATCGAGAAGTCGTGGCAAACGCCTTCGGCGGATTTCCGGAATGACCCGGTGCACATGAATTTACGGTGTCAAGGAGACGTGGGTTATGGAGAAGACCGAGGTCGTGGTGGTCGGCAGTGGCCCGACCGGGCTGACGCTCGCCAATGAGCTGGCGCTCGCGGGCGTCGACGTGGTCGTGCTGGAGAAGCTGTCCGAGCGCAGCGGCCAGTCGAAGGCGTTGAACCTGCAGCCGCGCAGCGCCGAATTGCTCCACATGCGCGGCCTGATCGAGGGCGCGAAGCAGCGTGCCCTCGCCACCCTTGCCGACGGGCACTTCGCCGGGCTGCACGTGCCGCTCGCCTACGACCGCCTGCGGACCCGGCACCCCTACCAGGTCTGCGTCCCGCAGGGGAAGGTCGAGGAGGTGCTCGAAGAGCGTTTCGCCGAGTACCGGGGCCGCGTCCGCTACGGGCACGAGCTGCTCGACTTCACCCAGGACGACGCGGGCGTCACGGCGACCGTGCGCGGCCCGGACGGCGACGAACACACACTGCGTGCCGCGTACCTGGTCGGCTGCGACGGCGGCCGGAGCGTCGTCCGCAAGCTGCTCGGGGTCGGCTTCCCCGGCACCGACGCGAATGCCTACGGCGTCGTGGCCGACGTGTTGCTGGGCCGGACCTCGGACGCGGTGCCGACCGAGTGGACCTCCACGGTGGAACTGTTCGCCCGCTCCGGATCGGCCGGGCGCCTGGTCACCCTGCTCCCGTTGGCGGAGCCCGGCCTGTACTGGCTGGTCAGCGTTCCGGGCGCCCGCCCGGAGACCCGGGACGCCCCGGTGTCACGGGAGGAACTCGAGGCCGACGTGCGGGAGTTCTACGGCGACGAGGTCGAGATCGCGGAGGTGCGCTCGGCCACCCGGTTCACCGACGCCTCGCGGATGGTCGACCGGTACCGGGTCGACCGGGTCCTGCTCGCCGGGGACGCCGCGCACATCCACGTGCCGGCCGGCGGCCAGGGGATGAACATCGGCATCCAGGACGCGATGAACCTCGGCTGGAAGCTGGCGGCCGAAGTCCGCGGCCGAGCCCCGGCGGGCCTGCTGGACAGCTACCACGCCGAGCGGCATCCGGTGGCCGAAGGCGTGCTGGAGAACACCAGGGGCCAGGGCATGATCATGTTCGGGGTGATGAACCCGGCGGTGGCCGCGCTGCGCACGCTCCTGGTCGACCTCATGGCCCTGCCCGAGGTGAACCGCCACCTCGCGGGCATGATCTCCGGCCTCGACATGCGCTATCCGGTGGCCGGCGCCGACGCCGGGTCCTCCCATGAGCTGCTGGGTGCCCCCATGCCGGACGTCGAACTGGCGGACGGCCGCTGGGTCAGCGATCTGCAGCACGGAGGCCACGGCCTCCTGCTGACCACGGACCCAGCGCTCGCCGACGCGGCCCGCCCCTGGGCCGACCGTGTCGATGTGGTCCTGCTGCCGGAGATCCCGCTTCCCGGCGAGGGCGCCGACGCACTGCTGGTCCGCCCGGACGGCTACGTCTGCTGGGCAGCTCCGGACAAGGACCTCGAAACGGCCCTGGCCACGTGGTTCGGCACCCCCGCCTGACGCATCGCCTGACGGTCTTGAATTCCGTGAGCGAATTCCTGATTTGACATTTCGGCCGAGTTGCTTCCCTGAAACCCATTGTTTTTCTCGGCCCTTATGCTCATACGTCGACTCGATCCGTCAAGTCTGAGAACAATCACATAACGAGGAGCCCTTCATGGTCGTCAGCAGTGGCGTCCGCAGGGGTAGGCTCCATTTTCATCCCGAGCGGTCCGCGCTCCGCAATTCCCTCACGTTGCCCATCAAGCGAATTTGACATTCCGGGTTTATTCCTTACTCGGGAAAAGCTTTTCCCGCGCCCTTCACCACTCTTTGGAGCTCTTCCTTGTCTGCCGACAGTGCGACCACCGCCCCCGCGCAGCCGGGTGCCGACGCGTCCGGGGCTTCCCCCGGCGGCCGAGGGCATCTGGGTCTGGCCCTCTTCGTGATCGCCACCGCCCAGTTGATGGTGGTCCTCGACGCGACCATCACCAACATCGCCCTGCCGAACATCCAGACCGACCTGGGCGTGACCGACGCCAACCTCGCCTGGATCGTCAACTCCTACGCGCTCGCCTTCGGCGGCCTGCTGCTGCTCGGCGGCAAGGCCGGCGACCTGTTCGGGCGCAGGCGGATGTTCCAGGTGGGCATCGCCGTCTTCACTCTCGCCTCACTGCTGGGCGGACTCGCCCCGAACGAGGCCCTGTTGATCGGCGCCCGTGTCCTCCAGGGCGTCGGCGCCGCGCTCGCCGCACCCAGCGCGCTGGCCCTGATCACCACGACGTTCCCCGAGGGCAAGCCCCGCAACTCGGCGATGGGCGTGTACGCGGCCATGTCCGGGGTCGGCGCCACGGTCGGCCTGCTGCTCGGCGGCGTTCTCACCGACTTCCTCGACTGGCGCTGGGTGTTCTTCGTCAACATTCCCATCGGCCTGGCCGTCCTCGTCGGCACCCGCACCCTCGTCGAGGCCGAACGTCACCCCGGCCGTCTCGACGTGCCCGGCGCCATCACCGGCACCGGCGGTCTGATCGCCCTGGTCTACGGCATCACCCGCGGCGGCGAGCACGGCTGGACCAACGGTCTGACCCTGGCCTCCTTCGCGGCGGCCGTCGTACTGCTCGCGGTGTTCCTGGTCCTCCAGTCCCGCGTCCCGGACCCGATGATGCCGCTGCACCTGTTCAAGGACCGCAACCGCTCGGGCAGTTACGCCGCCATGCTGTTCCTGGGCGCGGGTCTGTTCGCCACCTTCTACTTCCTGACCCTGTACATGCAGCTGATCCTGGGCTACAGCCCGGTGAAGACCGGCTTCGCCTACGTGCCCTTCAGCCTCGGTATGGGCATCGCGGCAGCGGTCAGCTCCAAGCTGGTCACGCACGTCGGTCCCCGCATGATCGCCGGACCGGGGCTGCTGGTGGCGGCCGCGGGCATGTTCTGGTTCGCCACGCTGGCGCCGGACTCCTCCTATGCCGGGCACATCATGCCGGCGATGGTCGTCACCGGGCTCGGCATGGGTACGGGCTTCGTGCCGTTGACACTGGGCGCGGTCAGCCGCGTCAGCCACCAGGACACCGGCATCGCCTCCGCCCTGCTCAACACCGCTCAGCAGATCGGCGGCGCGCTGGGTCTCGCGGTCCTGTCGACGATCTCCACCTCCGCGGCAGACGACAAGCTGCCCGAGGCGGCCGGAGCCCTCTTCCAGGGCTTCAAGACCCACGACATGGCCCTGGTGGCGAGGGCGGGAGAGGCACTGACCCACGGCTACACCATGGCCTTCGTCGCCGCGGGCGCCATGTTCCTGGCCGGTTCATCCGTCACCATCCTCGCCATCAACGCCAAGAAGCAGGCGCACGTCGAGGGTGCGGCGCCCGTCCACATGGGCTGACCCCACCGAGGGTGCGGCCCCGTCCACGTGGGCCGCACCGGCACGGGCGCGGCCCCGCCGCAGGGGCCGACCCCCGACACGGCCACGACGACGTACGTCGCGAGGCGTCGCACCGCGACACCTCGCGCCGTACTGGAGCGGACACACACCATGACCACCCCACAGCGCGCTCAGCCGACGCCCTGGTCCGAAACCCCACAGCCGGGCCGGCCCCTCCCGGCCCATCTTTTCCCGGCCCGACCCATCCCCGCCCTCACCCACGCCTTCGCCCTACTGGGCAAACCCTGGACCGGCCTGATCATCGCTGCCCTGGCCCAAGGACCGGCCGACTCGGCCCAGTTGTGCGAGAGCGTCCCCGGCATCAGCGACCGCACACTCGCCGACCGCCTTCAGGAACTGGCCACGGCCGGCCTCCTCACCCCGACCGTCCAGCCAGGTCCGCCGTCCCGCACCTACTACAGCCTCACACCTCACGGGAACGCGCTCCTCATCCCCCTGGCCGCCCTGACCGTGTGGGCGCGTGACCACCTCCCGGCGACCGGCACACCAGACCACGTTCCCATCTTCAAGGAGTGACCGAATGCCCAGACTGCCCGCACCCTTTGCCCGGATGGTCGACGCTCGGGGTACGCAGTGCACGGTGACCGGGGTGGAAGACCTGTCGCCGTCGTTCCGGCGCGTGCATCTGGCCGGCGAGGGTTTGCGAGGGCGTGCGTGGGAGCCGTGCCAGGTGACCACGTTCCTGGTCTCGGCGACCGAGTTCCGGCGGTACACACCGGACTCGTTCGACGCCGAGGCGGGGCGGATGTCGATCCTGTTCTACCGGCATGACGCCGGTGCCGCGGGCTCGTTCTCGCCGGGTGAGACATGGCTGGACGGCCTGACCGCCGGCGACCCGGTCAGCGCGATGGGGCTGGAGGCGACCCGGAGCTTCCGGGCGCGTGCCGAGCCGGGCACCGTGTTCGTGTGCGGCGACGGCACCACGGTGGGCCTCTGGTACTCGATGATCCGCTGGCTGGGCCACCGGGCCAGGGTGCGCGGCGTGGTGGAGGTGCCCCCGTGGGACGTACCCCTGGTGCGGGACCTGTTGCCCGGAGTGGAGGTCCTCCCGCAGACCGAACAGCCGGGGGAGACGGTGCTGTCCTGGCTGGAGGGTGCCCCGCCCGGGGAGGTCACGTACGCCTACCTGTCCGGTCACGGGCAGACGATCCAGCTCGCCCGCAACCTGGTCCGTGACCGGTACGGTCTGCACCGGTCCGCCATCTACACCCAGCCGTACTGGGCGACGGGCAAGGTGGGTCTGTGACCGGCTGCGCGCCCCCGCCCCCGACGAGAATCCAGCTCGTCGCGGTTCGTCCTGGTGAGACCCCGAGTGGTTAGGTGACATGGACGAGCTCCGACAGACCGTGCCGGACGCCGTGGGTCTGATCCGGCACAAGATCTCGGTTCCGGACGTGCCCGAACGTCTGGTCCCGCGGCCGAGGCTCGACCGAGCCCTCGGCGCGCTCATCGAGCGGCGGCAGGTGGTGCTCGTACTGGCGACGGCGGGCGCCGGCAAGACCATCGCCGTCCGCCAGGCGACGACGCACCTGCCCCACCCGGTGGCGTGGCTGTCGGTCGACGCGACCGACACCCGGCCGGGACGCCTGCTCGCCTATCTCGAAGACGCCTTGGCGCAGCACGTACCGACCGCTCACCGGGTGGCGACCCGTGCGCTGCGCGCGGGCATCCAGCACGCGGAGTCCGCCGGGCTGCTCGCCGAGTCCCTCAGGGGTCACCCGCTGGTGCTCGTGCTGGACAACCTCGAACGCCTCGGGGTGTCGGGCGGCGGATGGGAGGTGCTCGGCTCGTTCCTGCGCTATCTTCCGCGCACGGCGCGGGTGGTCCTCGCCAGTCGGCGTGACATCCCGCCGACGGTTCACCGGGAGATCGACCCGACATCGGTGGCGTGTCTGCGCGAAGAAGACCTCGCTTTCACCGTCGAGGAGGCGGCCGACGCACTGCGGCTCAACGACAAGGTCACGATCGACGCGGCCGAGGCGGTGTCGGCGACGGGCGGCTGGGTCACCGGTGTGCTGTTCGAGGCCTGGCGCTCCGAGGAGCACACCACGGTCGTCGGCGGCGAGGCCGACCCGCTGCACGGTTACATCGCCTCCCGGATCCTCGGCGAACTGCCCCGCGCGGACCGGGACTTCCTCGTGACGACCTCGGTCCTCGACGCGGTGACGGCCGAACGCGCCCGGGCGCTCGGGCCGGTCATGCCCGCGAAGCGCATGCGGTCACTGCGCTCGGTCCGGCTGCCGGTCGTCTGGTCGCCGGACGGGCGCACGATGCGCTGCCACCCACGGCTGCGGGAGTTCCTGCTGGCGCAGCTCGAACGGCGCGACGACGCGGGGCTGCGCCGGATCCGCCGGGCACACGGCAGGCTGCTGGCCGGCGAGGGGCATGACGAGGAGGCCACCGAGGTCCTGCTGCAGGCCGGCGAGGTCGCCGAGGCACGCGTCTGCGCGGCGCGCGTGATCCGTCAGGTGATCGAGCGGCTCGACCTTCCCGTGGCCGAGCGCTGGCTGGAGGCATTCGGTCCTGCCGGTCACGAGGCTCCCGGCCCCGAGTCCTTCGGCCCCGAGTCCCTTGGCCCCGAGCCCACGGAACTGACCACGGCACGGCTCATGCTGGCCTGGGCCCGGGACGACTACCGGGGCGGAGTGGCCATCGCCGACGGGCTCCTGGAGTCCGGTGTCCGCGACGAGGTCGCCGAGGAATCCGAACGGGCGGCGGCGCTGATGGTCTACTGCTACGCCCAGTGCGGCCGCCCCTGGGATGTGGAGGAGATCCTGCGGCTGGCCGACCCCGGCAGGGAGGTGGCCGCTGTGCGCTACTCACTGGGGACCATGTATCCCGCCTATCGCACCGACGCGCCACCGGAGTTGACCGGCGGGCCGTTCGACGCGTGCGTGCTGTTCGCGAAGTACTGGTTCGGCCATCTGAGCGACCTTGACGTCTCCCTGCCGTCGCACTGGGGCACGTCGTTGGCCACCCCGTGGCAGATCGCGGCGCTGCGCGCGCAGGGCCAGACCCGCCGGGCCCTGGAGCTGTACGAACGGACCCGCGGCTCGCTCTCCAACTCCCTGAGCCTGCACGCGGTCGTGCCGGAACTCCTGCTGGACGCCGGGCGCCCCGCCGAGGCGATCGCGGCCATCGAGGAGGGCCGCAAGCTCGCCCTCACCACCGGGGCGCAGGCCTGGTATCTCGGCTTCACGGAAGGGCTCGTCAGGCTCAGAATCCTGGACCGCCGCGACCCCGCGGCGTCCATGGCACTCCTCGACGAGTTGGAGAACGAACCGCTCATCGAACAGGCGCTGCAGCCCAGGGCGAAGGCCCGTGCCTGGCGGGGCTGGCTTCTGCTGCGCGACGGCGCCGATGCCGCCGCACTCGACTGCCTGCGCGACGCCGTGCCGCTCCTGAACGCCGGCGGCCTCTTCCTGGAACTGCCCGTCGCCGCCGTGCTCCTGGCGGAGGCGGAGTGGCGGGCCGGCCACGAGGACGAGGCCGACCGGGCGGCCGACCTGGCCCTCTGGGTGGCGGGCCGCCAGGGCTCCCACCACATCCTGCTCCAGATCCTCACCGAGTTCCCCGCGGTCGCCTCACGGCGCATCGACGCGGAGGCCGATGCGGACACCCCGTGGCACGCGGTCGGCCGGGCGCTCGCCGCGCAGGGAGTGAACATCCAGGTCACGGAGCGCATGCCGGCGGTGACGGTCGAGGAGTTCGGACGACACGCTCTGGTCGTCGACGGTGCCGAGGTCCGCCTGCGCATCAGCAAGAGCCTGGAACTGCTCTCCTACCTGAGCAGCCGGCCCGGGCGCGCCGCCGATCGCCGGGACGTGCTGGAGGCCTTGTTCGCACGCGACGACCGTTCCACCCGCGCCTACCTGCGACAGGCTGTCCATCAGCTGAATCTGGCACTGCCGCCGCAACTGCGCCTCGTCGTCGAGCAGAACAGGCTGGCTCTCGCCGAATCGCTGGCGCAGGGCTGCCAGTCGCTGCTGATGGCAGCCGACCTGGCGCAGGCACACCGGCTGGCCGGCCGGGCAAGGCTGGCGGCGATCGAGGAGGTGCTCGCCCGTAACGAGGGCGACTATCTGCCGGACCGCACCTCGCAATGGGTGGAGGAACGGCGATCGGCCCTGTCCCAACAAGCCGCCGACGCACTCTCCTCGGCGGCCGAACTCGCCCTGCGACTGCACCAGTACGGCGACGCCGTCCGCCTGTGCGACCGGGTGACCGCGGTCGACCCGCTCCGCGAGGTGGCCTGGCGGGTACGGATGCGCGCGGCGAACGCGCTGGGTGACGACGACGGCGTCCTCGCGGCGTTTCTGGGCTGCGAGGCGGCGCTGGCCCGGATCGACGCCGCGCCCTCTCCCAGTACGCGCAAGTTGCTGCAGCAACTGCAGCGGTGACGGAGGTACGGACGAAGCGCTTCCCGTCGCGCCGACCGCGCTGTCCGCCGGGGAGGGGAAGCTCTGGGGCGCTCGCTCACAGCTGTCCGCCGGCCACCACCCGTTCCCGGCGCGCTGGTTCCGCGCAACGGTGGCAGTCGACGCGCCCATCCGAGGGCCGAACCCCGGACCCGGCCGCCCCGGCAGGAGGACGCCGAGCAGGTACTCGTACGCGATCCCGCGCACCTGCTCGACCGGTCCTGAACGAGGCTTGCAGACGCGTGTCTGCCCGGTCCTCCGCTGAACTACTCGCCCGCGTGGGCGAGTTCGATGTCGTGGTCGTCGATGCCGCCGCCCGAGACGCTCACTCCCGTCGCGCGCGGCGGGTAGCCGGCCGCGATGACCGTGTACGCCCCGCTGTCCAGGTCGGAGAAGGCGTACGCCCCGTCGGAACCGGTCGTCGTCGTGGCGACCACGTTGCCCGCGGCGTCGACCAGCGTGACGCGCGCGTCGCTCAACGGAGTTCCCGCTCCGAGGACCGTGCCCCGTACCTGTGCCCCGGGCCGTAGCTCGACCTCGATCCGGGTGATGCCCGTGCCGCCGATCTCCACGGGCAGGGCGCGCGGCCGGTGCTTGGGGGAGTTGACCGCGAGGGTGACCGTCCCCGGCACCAGGTCGGCGACCGCGAACTCGCCCAGCGCGTCGGTCTGTCCGGCGGCCAGGACGTCGCCGCGGACGTCGGTCACGATGACGACGGCCGCGGCGACCGGCGCCCCGCTGTCCGCGGACCGCACCGCACCGGCCAGGCCGCTCGTGCCGCTCAGCAGGATGTCGTACGACACCGGTGTGTCACCGACGACGACCGTCGAGGCCTGCGGCTGGAAGCCGTCCGCGGAGGCGATCAGGACGTACGAACCCGCGCCCGGTACGTCCACCGCGTAGGTGCCGTCGACCTGCGCGACGGCACGGCCCAACTGCCGTCCCTCCAGCGTGACGAGCGTCACCGCGGCGCCATCCACGGGCGTACTCTCCGCGCCGCGGACGCGACCGCCGACCGGTATGCCGCTCGTCCTGGCGGCCGCTGACGCCACTGGCGCCAGCTCTGCAGGACGGCGCGGCGCGGCGGTGACCGGTGCCTTCTCCAAGGCGGGGGTCGTGATCGGCCCGGCGTCGAGGGCCGGGGAGGCGGGCTCGCGCGCCTGCATCGCGGGGGTGGCCGGGCGTTGGCGCGGGATGAACGCGGCGAGGGCGAAGGCGAGCAGGCCGGCGCCGGCGCCGATGGCCAGGACGGTGCGGAAGCCGTCCTTGGAGGGGAGTGCGATGGAGCCGAAGGGAGTGGTCATCTGGGCCAGAATGACGCCGGCCACGGCGCTGGCGACCGAGGTGCCGAGCGAGCGCATCAGGGTGTTGAGGCTGTTGGCGGCGCCCGTCTCGGACGGGGGCACGGCGCCCATGATGAGCGAGGGCATCGAACCGTAGGTGAAGCCGATGCCGACGCCGATGACACAGGAGACCAGCACGAACTGCCAGACCTCGTCCATCAGTGCGATGTTCAGGCCGTAGCCGCCGGACACGACCAGGGCGCCGATCATCAGGGTGATCTTCGGCCCCTTGGCCTTGGAGACGGCGGCGGAGATGGGGGCGGTGGCCATCATCACCAGACCGGACGGGGCCATGACCAGCCCGGCGGCGAGCAGTGACTGGCCCAGGCCGTAGCCGGTCGCCTCGGGCATCTGCAGGAGCTGCGGGATGACCAGGGACATCGCGAACATCGAGAAGCCGACCGAGATGGAGGCGAGGTTGGTGAACAGCACCTGCCGGCGGGCAGTGGTGCGCAGGTCCACCAGCGGCTGCGCGGTGCGCAGTTCGAAGAAGCCCCAGGCGAGCAGGACGACGACGGCCGCCGCGAACAGGCCGAGGATGCTGGTGCTGGTCCAGCCCCAGTCGCCGCCCTTGGAGATGGCCAGCAGCAGGCAGATCAGGCCGGTCGCCATGCCGATGGCGCCGATCAGGTCGAAGCGGCCGCCGGTGCGCACCTTGGATTCCGGGACGAGGATCAGCACGAACACCAGGGCGACGGTGCCCAGGGCGGCCGAGCTCCAGAACAGCATGTGCCAGTCGAAGTTGTCGGCGATGAGCGCGGCGGCGGGCAGGCCGAGCGCGCCGCCGACGCCGAGCGAGGCGCTCATCAGGGCGGTGGCGGAGCCGAGGCGTTCGGCGGGCAGTTCGTCGCGCATGATGCTGATGCCGAGCGGGATGACACCGGAGGCCAGGCCCTGCAGCGCCCGCCCGACGATCATCGGGACCAGGGTGTCGCTCAGGGCGGCCGTCACCGATCCGGCGACCAGCATGACCAGGCTGATCAGGAGCATGCGGCGTTTGCCGTACATGTCTCCCAGCCGGCCCATCACCGGGGTGGCGACGGCGGCGGCGAGCAGCGTGGCGGTGACGGCCCAGGCGGTGTCCGACGCCGGGGCGTTCAGCAGCTGGGGCAGCTCCGGGACGATCGGGATGACCAGGGTCTGCATCAGCGCGACCACGATCCCGCCGAAGGCCAGCACCGCCACGACGGTGTTCGCCCGCGGCGCCGCGGGCTCCCCGTCGGTGGCGGATCGGGAAAGGGCATGGGACATGGCCGGGGCCTCCGTAGGGAGTTCGGGACTGCCGGAGGCCGCCCGGCCGTCGCGGGGCCCGGGGTGCCCACCGGTGTCGCCCAGCCTCACAGAAAACATTCCCAGTGGGCAAGTTTTCCCATGGGGAAATTACGGTCTCTCCGCGTTATGCTCACCGGCGATGACTACCGGCCTGCGCGAACGCAAGAAGGCGGCGACCCGGCGGGCGCTGCACGCCGCCGCCGTGCGCCTCGCCGTCGAGCACGGCATCGAGCACCTGACGGTCGAGGCCATCGCCGACGCCGCCACCGTCTCCCGGCGTACCTTCTCCAACTACTTCGCCAGCAAGGAACAAGCGCTGCTGTACCGCGACAGGGCGCGCATGACACGCCTGCTCGAACTCGTCCGTGCCCGCCCCGAGCGGGAAACCCCGGTGACCGCGTTCACCCGCGCCGTCGAGGAACTCGTCGCCGAACGCGATGCCGAACCCGAGGTGGAGCGGTACCGGGAACTGCGCCGCCACCCCGCGCTGCTCACGGAGATGGCCGCCGTCCACGCCGCCGCCGAGCAGGGCCTGGCCGGGGCGCTCGCGCACCGCCTCCCCACCGAGCCGGCCGACCCGCTGCGCGCCCGGGTCCTCGCGGCGGTCTTCCTCGCCGCTCTCCGCGTCGCCGGCCAGGAGGCCCTCGACCACCGCGACACGGACTTCGTGCCGCTCATCCACCGGGCCATCACCATGACCCGTGAAGGATTTCGCTGAGGTCTGCCGTGCGCCCACGGCTCCGCCGCGACCCGTGAGCGTAAGAGCCGTGACGAACTGTCAGCCGGTCAGCCGTGGGTCGCGCCTCCGGCTGTCATGTCACTCAGGGTGATTCGCCCAGGCGCAGTGACGCCGGCCGACGGCTCGTGGGGCGGCGGCCGGGGCGGGCTCCGGCTCGGGCCGACGACGGTACGACGTTGCCGGGCAGTCTCAGGGGCTCCAGCGCCTCGTCCAGGTGGCTGACGGATGTTGGGGATCAGCCGACGGCGGGAGTGCCACCCAGGGCGGTCAGGACCGTGCCGTTGACGTAGCCGGCCGCGGGGGAGGCGAGGAAGACGATCGTGTTCGCGATCTCGTCGGCGTCCACGAGGCGCCGCAGCGCGGTGAGCTGCCCGACCGCCTCGAACTGGTCACCGAACACGGCGGTGCCTTCGGTGCGGGTCGGCCCGGCGGCGACGGTGTTGACCCGGACGCCGGCGGGGCCGAACTCGGCGGCCCACACCCGGGTCAGCGATTCGAGTGCGGCCTTGGAGGCTCCGTAGATGCCGCTGCCCCGGCCGGGGACGGCCGCGGCGCCACTGCTGACGTTGACCACCGCGCCGCGGCCGCGGGCCGCCATGGCCGGGACGAGGGCCTGCACCAGCAGGAACGGGGCGCGCAGGTTGATGTCGACATGCGCGTCGAAGGCGGCGTCGTCGGTGTCGACAGTGCTGCCGAACCGGAAGATTCCGGCATTGTTGACCAGGATGTCGATCTCGCCGACAGCGGCCGCCAGACGGCGTACATCGGCTGGGTCGGACAGGTCGGCGGACTCGAAGCGGGCTGTGCCGCCGAGGGCGTCGATGCGGGCGACGGCATCAGCTCCTCGCTCCGGGTCACGGCCGTGCACGACGATCGCGGCGCCGTGTTCGGCGAGGGCGAGCGCGGTGGCACGGCCGATGCCGGCGGTGGCCCCGGTCACGAGGGCGGTCGAGCCGGTCAGGTCGGTCTTCACTGAGGTTCTCCTTGCTTGTGCGTCGCTGCCGCTGCCGCTGCGAGGACGCAGCGTGTGCACGACTTCACCCGCCCCTTCGCCGGAGGGCAAAGCTCTTTGCGGAGATGGCAAAATGGCCGCAGGCCCCCACCGTCCGACCAGCCCGTGGATGGGGTGCGATCAGGCCGGCACCGAGTCGGCAGTCGTTCCGTCAGGCCGTGGAGGAACCCGAAAGTGCCGCACCGCACCACACTGCCCGTGCCTCCCGCCGTCGCCGAATGGCTGCGGCTCGCAGGGCACGGCGAGGTCACCGGCGTCGAGCAACTGCACGGCGGGGCCATCAGTTCCACCACCCGCGTCACCGGCTCCTCCGGAACGAGCTGGATCCTCAAGCAGTCCGCCGACGCACCCACCGACCTCTACCACCTGGAGGCCGAGGGCCTGCGGCTGCTCGCGGCGGCCGGAGCCCTGCCCGTACCGAAGACGCAGCTGTGCGCAGAGCGGTACCTCCTGATGGAGGATCGCGGGAGCCATGCCTTCACCCAGGACACCTGGGCGGTCCTCGGCCGCGGACTGGCCCGGCAGCACCAGGTCACGAGCGGCCGTTTCGGACACGACACCGACAACTACATCGGCCGGATCGTGCAGCGCAACACCTGGAACGACGACGGACACGCCTTCTTCGCCGAACACCGGCTGCTGTCCTGGCTGGAGAAACCCGCCTGCGCCCGGGCACTCGGCCGGAAGAACCGGGCACGCCTCGAACGCCTGGCGGACAGGCTCCCGGACCTGATCCCACCGCAGCCCGCCGCGCTGCTCCACGGCGACCTGTGGCACGCCAACGTCCTGCCGGGCCACCACGAGCCACCCGCCCTGTGTGATCCCGCCGTGTACTACGGCTGGCCCGAGGCGGAGCTGAGCATGCTGTACGGATGCGGCCCGGTTCCGGAGGAGTTCTCGGCCGCCTATCAGGAGATCCGCCCCCTGGACGACGGCTGGCGCGATCGGCTGCCCATCCTCCACCTGCGTGAACTCCTCAGCGTGCTGGCGCACTTCGGCGACAACGACGACATCCTCCGCGGGATCACCGAAGTCCTGGACACCTACACCTGAGCTTGTACCTGCACCCGCACCCGCACGTGAGCCGAAGCTCCGGGATTCCGTCTCAGTGCGCGGAGAGGCGGGCGATCGTTCCGGTCTCGAGCGCGGTCCACATCGCGCCGTCCGGCCCCTGGGCGATGCCGTGGGGTTCCGAGGACGGGCTGGGCAGATCGTGTTCGTCGATACGGCCGTCGGGGGCGATCCGGCCGACGCGGTTGGCGCCCCACTCGGTGAACCAGCAGGTTCCGTCCGTGTCGGCGGCGATGGCGTGGGGGCGTGACGCGCGGTCGGGCAGGGCGAATTCGTCGATCACTCCGTCCGGCGTGATCCGTCCGATCCGGCCGGCCCCGATCTCGACGAACCACATGGCGCCGTCGATGCCGGCGGTGATGCCGACCGGGGCGGCGGCCGGTGTGGGCAGCAGATGGACGGTGACATCGCCCGTGGGGTCGATGGCGCCGATCGCGTTCGCCTGGTTCATCGTGAACCACAACCGGTCGTCCGGGCCGGCGGCGATGGCCGACGGGAAAGCTCCCGAGAGGGGCAGAGGGAACTCGGTGACATGGCCGTCGGGCGTGATACGGCCGATCCGGTCGGCGTTGGCCTCGGTGAACCACAGCGCGTCATCAGGCCCCGGGGTGATCCCGAAGGGCCCGGCATCCGGCGTCGGCAACGGGAACGAGTCGACATGTCCCGTCGTGGTGACGCGGCCGATCCGGTGGCCGCGGAACTCGGTGAACCACAGGGCGTCGTCAGGCCCCGCCGTGATGATCGACGGTCCGCCGGAGGCCGGTTCAAGCTGGTAGGAGGTGGTGTCGCCGTCGGGTGTGAGCCGCCCGATCCGGCCGTGGTGGACCATGGTGAACCACAGTGCGCCGTCCGGTCCGGCGGTGATTCCGTAGGGTCCGGCCGCACGGTCGGAGACGGGGAACTCCGTGATGGAAACGGTCGGACGATGCGGCATGGGCAAGGTTCCTCGGCCAGGGGGCGGTGGACGGTGGGCGTGCGACTGCGGATGCTATCCGGGCCGCGATGCCCACGCCCCCGCATTTCCCCCGGACCCGGTGACGGGCCCAGATCCGGCTCGCGGCAGCGCTCAGCCAGGCTGGGGCGCTTTCGCGTACTCCTGCGCCATGCCTCCCGCGAAGTCGTACACCACGACCTGCTCGTCGCCCACGACCCAGGCGTCGTGCCCGGGCGGGCACACGAAGACGTCGCCGGGGCCGACCTCGCCCTCGGCTCCGTCGTCCATGCGGATACGCATCCGTCCCTGCACGACATAGCCGTTGTGGTGGATCTGACAGCTCTCGGTCCCCGCGAGCGGCGCCACGGACTCGGACCAGCGCCAGCCGGGTTCGAAGGTCCCGACGGCGAAGTCGAGCCCCGTGAGGTGGACCGCTTCGAGGTGACCTCGGGGGAAATCGCGCCGCTCGTCCGGCTTGTCGACCGTCTTGACCTCAAGCATGACGGCTCCCTTCACGTAGGCGATGCCCAGCCCTTTCCAGGGCAGGCCTGGCTCCCGAGAAGTCCACGGCCGGCGCCGGCCGGACCCCTCCACACCATCGTGTGCCTGTCCAGCGGGCGCCGCCATCCGGGGGATCGGGCCGCGCCCGCATCTCAAGAAGACGGAGGACCGTCCTGCCTCGGTCGCCGCCCCCGTACTCGTCCCGAGTCAGGGCGCGAGGTGAGGATGCTGAGGGCGTTGGCGGCGACGATGGCCGCGATGCTGCCCCACTCCGGCCAGCCCAGGCCCTGGTCGAGGACGATCCAGCCGACCAGACCGGCGAGGACCGGGTTGACGCTCATGAAGAGACCGAAGGCCGGGGCAGGCACGCGACGCAGAGTGAACAGGTCTGCCAGGTACGGCACGGCGGAGGAGAGGACGCCGGCCACGACGGCGTAGGCGACGGCCCCTGCCGACGGCGGACGCTCGACGACGATGACGAGTCCGACCGGCAGGAACATCAGGGCGGAGAGACAGGCGGCGGCCGCCGAACCCCGCGCGCCGGGGATGCGCCGGCCGACGGTGCGGTTGAGCAGGATGTACGAGGCCCAGCAGACGGCGGCCAGCAGCCCCAGGCCCATCCCGAGCAGGTCGGCGGAAGGCCGCGGGCGCATCAGAGTGACGACGCCCGCCGCGGCGACCACCGCACAGCACGCGTCCACGCGGCGGCGGGAGGCGGCCAGCGCGATGCCGAGCGGCCCGAGGAACTCCAGGGTCACCGCGAGCCCCAGGCCGATGCGGTCGATGGCGGTGTACAGGGACAGGTTCATGGTCCCGAAGACCAGGGCCAGCAGCAGGACCGGCCACCACTGGCGCCTGGTGAAGGTGCGCAGGCGGGGCCTGGCGACGCTCGTCAGGACCAGTGCGGCGACGTACTGGCGCACGGCGACAACCCCGACGGGCCCGAGGACGGGGAAGGCCAGGGAACCGATCGCTGCCCCGGTCTGGTTGGACAGACCACTGCCGAACATGGTGGCCACCCCGGCGAGGCGTGCTCCGCGAGGCCTGGCGGTCGAGGCCGCCGGGGGAGTGCGGTGCGCGGACGCTGTGGGGCGTGCGGGTGCTGGCATGGCCCGATGCTGCGCCGCTCGGCTGCTTGCGCAAAATGCATGAGCCGATCCATCTATACGCTGAAGTCATGGATGTGGAGCTGCGGCAGTTGCGCTGTCTCGTCGCGATCGTCGACGAGGGCACGTTCACCGACGCCGCCATCGTGCTCGGTGTCTCCCAGGCGGCCGTGTCACGCACGCTCGCCTCGCTCGAACGCGCCCTTGGCGTACGGCTGTTGCGGCGGACCTCCCGCGAGGTGACCCCGACGGGGGCCGGACTGCGCGTGGTGGCGCACGCCCGGCGCGTACTCGGCGAGGTGGACGGTCTGGTCCAGGAGGCCACCTCGGGGCATACCTCCCTGCGGATCGGTTACGCCTGGTCGGCCCTCGGCCGCCACACGCTGGCCTTCCAGCGCCGCTGGGCGGACACGCACCCCGAAACGGACCTGCGACTCGTCCGCGTCAACTCTGCCACCGCCGGACTGGCCGAGGGGGCCTGCGATCTGGCCGTCGTACGCAGGCCGCTGGACGAGCGCCGCTTCGACTCCGCCATCGTGGGGCTGGAACGTCGAGTGTGTGCCATGGCCTCGGACGATCCCCTGGCCCGGCGCCGCTTCGTGAGACTCGCCGACATCGGCGGGCGCACGCTGCTGGTGGACCGGAGGACCGGCACCACGACGACGGAACTGTGGCCGCCGGACTCGCGCCCGCCGACCAAGGAGTCGCACGACGTCGACGACTGGCTCACCGCGATCTCCACGGGCCGTTGCGTCGGCATGACCGCCGAGTCGACCGCGCATCAGTACCCGCGCCCCGGCCTCGTCTACCGGCCGGTGCGCGACGCGGAGTCCATCCCGGTGCGGCTCGCCTGGTGGCGGGACGACCCGCATCCCGCCACCCAGGCCACCATCGAACTGCTCACGACGCTCTATCGCGCAGGCTGAACCTCACCCCGGGCCGCCCGGTCCGGCGCGGCCAGGAACGCTCGGACGCTCCCTCACCAGGCGGGCCCCGTCACGAGGTGCAGGCGCCGGTCAGTTCGTCGGCCGCGTCGTCGATCTTGCTGGAGTCCGGGTTGGTGTCGCCGTTCAAAATGGCCTTGTTGTAGTCCGCGATCGCCTTGTTCAGGTCGTCGACCGCGTCGTTGACCTCACTGTTGTCCGACTTGTCGTCGATCTTGTCGAGGTTCTTCTCGATCGTGTCGATGGAGTCGTCGGTCCGCGTGGGGTCTTCCGCCGCGTTCAGGCCCGCCTCATGGATTGCCTTGAGGCTGTCGGTGATCGTGTCGGCGTTCTGGAAGCAGTTCAGTGAGTCGTCGATGTCCTCGCAGCCGGTGAGGAGTCCGGCGGCCAGCGTGACGGCGGCCACGGCGGTGACGATGGCGGCGGTACGGCGTCCACGTCGGCGGATCGCGGTCATGGCAAGGTCCTTTTTTCGATTGGCTCGAGGAGGAACGCGAGGGTGTCCTGCGGTCCGTGGATCGGTTGCGACCGCTGCCACCACGATCCCGTCGCACACTCGCCGCCACGAGGGACCGGCCCCCCGAATCGATGGTGTAGCCCGCTACACCCGCCCGTTACGGGCCCTCGTGAATCCCCGAATACGTGGTCCGGCCCCATTGCGCCGTGCTGCCCACCGACCTCTCGAATCGCGTCAGGCGTTCGCTCAGCCGCAGCATGCGTGCCTGCAGGGCGCGCCTGGTCATGGGAGTCCGTGCCGTGCCCAGCAGCAGGCACAGGTCGTGGCAGCACCACGGCCGTGGGGTGGAGAGCAGGACATGGAAGAGCACCTGCTGGGACATCTGCCGGGGTTGCATCGCCTGGTACAGCGCGGCCTGCGCCCGGTGCGTCCGGCGCGGCGTGGAGGCTTGGAGCCACCGGCGCTCCGCGACGAGTCGGCTGGCCAGTTCCTTGGGCGGTGTGTCGCGGGGCAGCACGTTGGCGGCGCCCGCTCGCAACAAGGCCACCGAGTCCGTGTGGCCGGGCGTCAGCACGATGACCGAGGAGAAGCCGCTGAGAACGTGCACGCGCTGCGCGAGATCGTCCGTCACCGCACCGTCCGGGACGTCCAGCACAGACAGGGGCCGGGGTTCGTGCAGGAGCGTCAGGTATGCCTGACCGGAGCCCCAAGGATGGCAGAGCGCGGGCATGACGTGGTGGCTGCGCATGGTGCGCAGCAGGCCTGCGGTCCCTTCACGGTGCAGCGAGAGGACGACGTCGACCGGATAGACGGGTTCCTCTTCGCGCGCGGTGAAGTCGACGGATGGACATAAGAGTTCGGTCGGTGACATGGCGAAAGGCCCGGTGGGGGACGTCGATGGGGTACGTCAGAGAATCATGCGTGGTCCGGCCCTTCAACAACAGTCACGCCCCTGGTCAATCACTGCTCGCTTCTGCTCATCGCACCCGATTCCGGCCTCTGCGGAGAACAAACCGACCCCGCGGTACCGGCGCCTCAGCCGGCTCCGGCCGACGTCACACGTCCGCGGTGTCCTTGGCCTCCCAGCGCAGCAGGTCTCCCGGCTGGCACTCCAGGACCTCGCAGAGGGCGGCGAGCGTCGCGAAGCGCACCGCCTTGGCGCGGCCGTTCTTGAGTACGGCCAGGTTGGCGGGCGTGATCCCGACGCGGTCCGCGAGTTCGCCCACGGACATCTTCCGCCTGGCCAGCATCACGTCGATGTCGACGGCGATCGGCATCAGATCACCTCTGCCAGCTCGGCCCGCATCCGCGCCGCCTCGACGTCGCGCGCGACGGCCTGGGCGAGCAGCATCCGCAGCACGAGCACGATGAGCGCGACCCCCAGGGCCGCCACGACAACCCCGCCCAACAGAAGGACCACGCCCGGCGCGACGGCCTCACCCGGTGCCAGGACGACCCCGAGCGTGAACAGCAGGAGGGCGGCCGACACGATCGCGCCGATCACGACATGCACATACCGGAACGCGGCGTGGGAGAACACGGTTCCGCGTCGCACCATCGTCACCAGCCGCCACACGCAGACCAGGACGACCTGGACCGTCACGATCCCGAGGACCGTGATCACGAGGATCGGGGTACGCCGGTCCGCGAGGGCCGCGCCGCTCTCCTCCAGGTCGGTGGCCAGTAGCGCCACCATCACGGTCTGCACGAACACCGAGCCGGCCAGCAGCACCGCCAGCACGGCACGCAGCGCAAGCACTGTCAGCTGTCCCATCGCCCCTCCTTCGATTCCTTCGATCGATCCACGATGGGAATCTATCGATTCTCGATAGGTATGGCAAGGGGGCTGTGCCATCAACGGGCGCGCGGCGGGCCGCGTGAGCGGGCGGTTTTCCCGGACTTCCTCCGGAGTGTCAGTGGCGGTCCGTACGCTCGGCGTCATGGAGGGGGACGACCTGCCCGAAGAACTGACCGATCAGAGCGGAACCGAGGCCTGGCATCGGCTGAGCGCCTATGCCTATCTCAGTGCACCCGAGCGCCTGGAGTACGTCGCGGTGATGCGGGTGTTCTGCGGCACCCTGCTCGCGGACCTGGCCGTACCCGACGTGCTCGCCAAGCTGACACAGGCGGGAAGCGTGGGGGCCGCGCTTGACGCGGACACCCTCACCGCCCGGCTCGAACAGCTCGTGCGCTGGGGCAATCTGCTGCGCAGCACGCACACCGTCACGGCGAGCACCATCGCCGAGTACCAGCGCTCCCGGTCCCGCTACCAGCTGTCCAAGCTGGGCGAGCGCGTGCAGCGCGACGCGGACGAGGTGCTGGCCGGAGCCGACGCCGCACGCGAGGTCAGCAGCGAGCTGCTCACGCTCGTCGACCGGGGCCTGCGCGAGATCGCCGCCACGGTCGCCGCGCCCGGCGGCGCGGACCCGCAGCAGGCACTGGAGAGAATCAGCACGCTCTTCGTGCAGTTCGCCGAATTCGCCGAGTCGGTACGGGACTTCTACGCGTACCTGGGCCAGGTGCTCGCCCGCTACGACCTCGACGGAGCCGAGTACCAGGGGTTCAAGGAACTGCTGCTCGACTACGTGGAGGCGATCACCGAGGACGTGTCCTTCCGCGCCCCGCGCATCGCCGCACACCTGCGGACGATCTGGCCCCACCTGCCCACACTCCTGGGCCGCATCGACGCGCACGCGGCAGGACTGGGGGCAGACCTCGGAGCACTCTCCGGCGCGCTGCCGGAGACCCGGGTGCAGCGCAGCCGGGGACGGGACCTGGCGGACTGGGAAGGGCTGCGCGACTGGTTCGCCGACACCGGCGGGCACGGCAGCCAGGTGGACCAGCTCCGGGACGCGACCCTGCGCGCCCTGCAGTCACTGCTCGCCAACGCCAAGCGAATGCTGCGCTCGGCGTCCGGGGAGATGTCCCGCCGCAAGGACCTGCTCAGGCTCGCGGCCTGGTTCGACAGTGCGGAGCCCGAGGAGGCCCACGACATCGCGGTCGCCGCCTTCGGGCTCTACGGAGCACGGCATCTGGGCGTGGCACCGGATCCCGACCAGTCCGTACCGGCGTACGTGAGCTGGTGGACCGGGCCCGTCGTGGCCGTCCCGGTGGCGTTGCGCGAGCGCGGCAGCCGGGCCCCGCGCGGGCGGGCCGCGGCGGTGGAGGACCACGGCGAGCAGAAGCGCCGCCTCATGGAGCAGGCACGCGAGCAGGCCGCCGCCCGTCAGGCCGCGGCTGCCGAACTGCGCAGCGCCTCCGGCCGGTTCGACCAGGTCAGGCTGGGTTCCGCAGCCATGCGCCTCCTGCTGGAACTCCTCACCACCGCCCTCGGCAACGCCCAACTGCACAAGGGCGACGAGGACGGCAAGGGCGAGAGGAGCGACACGGACGCCGGTGACTTCCTGCTCGACGGTGCGCAGGCGAGCGACGCCGACCTGGGCATCCGGCTGACGGCGTGGCGCACGCCGGGCAGGCACACACTCCTGCGGTCCGTGGACGGCGACCTGACGGCGGACGACCTCACCCTGGCCGTCGAGAGCGCCTCGGCGTCCGCCGCCGAGGAGGCGAGCGCCTGATGGCCCTGCCCTCCGCGCACGACGTGGCACTCGCCGCCGAACGCCGCACCGCCGCCCGCCTGCTGCTGGCCCACCCCCTGGTCACCAGCCACGGCCCGTACAGCGACACCTTCCCGCTGATCCGGCGGCACGCCGACTGGCTCGCCCAGCGTTTCCAGCAGGTGTTCGGCTACCGGCTCCTCGTCGAGGCGTCGTACGCCCGCCTGTTCAAGGCGGGCCTCGGCCCCGGCTCGGGCCACCGCCTCGAACGACCGTCCACCGGCACACCGTTCACGCCACGGACGTACGCCTACCTGGCTCTCGCTCTCTCGGTCCTCGTCACCGCTCCGGAGCAGCTCCTGCTCTCCCAGCTCGTCGCCGACCTGAGGGCCGCGGCCGTGGACGCCGGGATCGAGGTCAGCGACACCGGGCGGCAGGCGGAGCGGCGCACGCTCGCCGCCGCGCTGCGGCAACTCGTCGACTGGGGTGTCCTGGCGGAGACCGAGGGCCATGTCTCCGCCGTCGCCGAGGAGCGGGGCGGCGAGGCACTGCTGACCGTGGACCGGGAGATCGCCCGCGCGGTCGTCGCCGGCCCGCTGGCCCAGAGCCGCGACGGGGCGGATCTCGTACGCCGGGCCGCCGACCCCGGCTTCGGCGGCTCGCGTACGTACGTCCGCAGGCGACTCGTGGAGACTCCCGTCGTGCACCTCGACGACCTCACCGGCGCCGAGCGCGAATGGCTGCGGACCCGACAGCGGCGCGAGTCCCAGGCATTCTCCGAACTGCTGGGTCTGGAGGCCGAGATCCGCGCCGAGGGCATCGCCCTCACCGACCCCGACGACGAACTCACCGACCTGCACCTGCCCGGCACCGGCACGGTCGCCCAGGCCGCGCTGCTCCTTGTGGAGCGGCTGGTCGACCGACTGCGCCCAGAGGACCCCGGGCACCCCGCGGTCGGCGGGCGGCTGGTCATCGGCGTACCGGTCCCGGACGGGCTGCTGACGGAACTGCTCGACGGACTGGTCGAGGAGTACGGCCGGCGCAGCAACTGGCAGCGCGGCCTGCTGGAGGACCGGGACGCGCTGCTCGCCGCCGTCCTCGACCTGCTGGTCCGCATGCGCCTGGTCGCTCCCGCCGGCCCGGTGCGCGCGGACGGCCACGGCCTGCCCGAGGGATACGCGGACGCCGCGCCGGACGGCCGGTCGGTCACGGACGTCTCGGGCGCCCGCGGACAGGACCGTACCGACCGCACCGGCGGTTGGGTGCTCCTCGGCGCGGCCGCCCGGTTCGCCACCACGGTGGCTGTCACGTCCCGTCCTGAACAGTCCCGAGCGTCCGCGGCGCCCCCAGCGGACATCGCCGACCACGTCACTGAGGAGCCGCCCCGGTGAACCGCACGCCCACCGTCCCGTCCCCGCACCGCTACCGCCTGCACCGCGCCGGTATCCGGAACGTCTGGCAGTACGACGAGCAGGAGTTCTCCTTCGGCGGCGGCCGGCTGCTGCTGCGCGGCAAGAACGGCGCGGGCAAGTCCAAGGCCCTGGAGATGCTGCTGCCGTACCTCCTCGACGGGGACGCCCGCGCCCTGGACGCCACCGGAACGGGCCGGACCACGCTCCTGTGGCTGATGCTCGACGGCTTCGAGCAGACCAACCGGCTGGGCTACCTGTGGGTGGAGTTCGTGCGGACCGACGACGAGGGGCACGACCACCACCTCACCCTCGGCGCGGCCATCCGCGCCTCCCAGTCGACCAGGACGGCCAAGCCGTTCTTCTTCGTCACCTCGCTGCGGGTGGGCGAGGACCTGCAGCTGGCCCCCGGCGGCCGGCCGCTCCCCGTCGACCAGCTCAAGTCGCTCGTCGGCGCGGAGCACGTCACCGACCGCGCCGTGGAGCACCGGGCCCGGGTCGCCCGCCACCTGTTCGGCCTCACCGACCCGGCGCGCTACCGCAATCTGCTCCACCTGCTGCACCGACTGCGCCGCCCCACCATCGGCGACCGCATCGACTCCGGGGGCCTGGTCTCCGTCCTCGCGGAGACGCTGCCCGCGCTCGACGACGAGGTCGTGGACAAGGTGGCCCGCAACCTCGACGATCTGGACGCGGTACGGACCGACCTCGGGCGCCTGGAGCGGACCGACGAGGCGCTGCGGACGTTCCTCACCGGCTACCGCGGCTACCTGCACGGGGCGCTGCGCCGCCGGGCCGACCAGGTGCACGGCGAACTGGAACGGCTGGCCGAGCACCGACGCGCGGCGGGCGAGGCGGCGAGGAAGGCGGCCGAGCTCCGTACGAGCGAGGACGAACTCGCCGCTCACGCCGATGTCCTCAGGGCGGAGTCGGAGGCGGCCGGGACGGACCTCGCCGCCCTGCACGACAGTGCCGCCTACCGCAGCCTGAAGGAACTGGCGGAGAAGCGCGCCACCGTGACCGCCCTGCACAGCGCGGCGGCGACCGCTGTCAAAGCCCTGCGCCAGGCGCACAGCAGCCAGGAAGAGGCAGGCCGGCGGCTCACCGACGAAGCCGGCAGGCTCGGTGAGGAGCTGGTCGAACTCGGCACGGCGCACGGCGAGTTGCTCCGGGAGGCGGAGCGGTCCGGGCTCGACCCGGTCCACCTGGGCGAGCCGGTGGTGGTCCCCGTCACCCCGGTCGCCGCCGCGGTGACGGCCGAACTGACGGCCCCGGACGGCGACTTCCACCTCGTGCGCCACAGCGAGGTGCTGGCCGTCGACACGGAGGTCGGCGCGGGCGCCCTGGGCGCCTGGGACACCCAACTGGACGCCGCAGGGCCGGTGATCAGGAACCGCGCCCGAGCCGTGACCGAGCTGGCCGCGCTCATGGAGAAGTCCCGCCGCGCCCAGCGAGAGGCCCACGAGGCCGATGCCGCCCGGGAGCGCCTGGAGGAGCAGACGGAGGAGGCGCGTGCGCGGGCCGGACGCCGCCGGGAGGAGACGGCACGCGAGGGGGAGGCGTTCTCCGATGCCGTCCAGGCCTGGACCGAGCGACTGCGGAGTCTCACCGGCGTGTCCCTGGATGCCGTACGCGCCCTGACCGTTCACGATCCGGCGGAGGGCCCGCTGCCCGCCCACGCTCCCGACGAGGTGGCCGACACCGCCCGGGCGGCCGTCGACCCGTGGCTGGCGGAACTGGGCGAACAGCGCGACGCGCGCGCCGTGGCGATCCGCGAACTGGCCGCCGAACAGGACCGCCTGCGGCGTGAGCGCGACGACTGGGAACGCCGTACCGACCCCGCGCCGGCGCCCCCGCCCCACCGGTCGGCGCCCCGAACGCCCGGCACCGGCGCACCCCTGTACCGGCTCGTGGACTTCACCGAGAACGCCGAGGCTCTGGAGCCGGCGGCCCGGGCGGGCCTGGAAGCCGCGCTCGAGGCGAGCGGCCTGCTCGACGCCTGGGTGTGCGCCGACGGCACCGTTCTGGACCCGGCCGCGCGGGACACCCTCCTCGTCCCCGGCACACCGCCCGCCGGGCCGACGCTCGCCGAGGTGCTGCGCCCGGTCGCGGCGCCGGACAGCGGGGTGAGCGCCGAGCAGGTAGAGAGTGTGCTGCGGACAGTGGCCCTGGTGACGCCGGGAGGCATCGGCGCGGTGGGGGCCACGGGAGCGACGGCGGACTCCGTGATCGGCACCGACGGTTCCTGGCAGCTGGGTGTCGCCCGCGGACGCCACACCAAGCAGACGGCCGAGTACGTCGGCGCGGAGGTGCGCGCCGAGACCCGCCGCCGGGCCCTGGCCGAACTCGACCGGCAACTGGCCGACGTGCAGGAGCAGTTGACCGAGCAGCAGAGCAATCTGCGGATCCTGACCGAGCACCGCACGAAGGTGGCCGACACCCTGAGCCACCCGCCCGCGGCACGCCGGCTGACCGACGCGTGGGCCCGTGCGGCCGAGGCCGAGCGCGCCGCACAGGTACTGGTCGGCAAGGCGTCGGCGGCCGCCCGTGAGGCGGAGCAGGCGCGCACCCGCGCGGTCGCCGCCCGGCGGGAGACCGAGGCGACGGCAAGCGCGAACGACCTCCCGGTCGAACCGGCCGCACTCGATTCCGTACGTCTCGCGCTGGACCGCCTCGGCACGGGCACGGAACGGCTGCGCCGACGGCTGCGCGCGGTCGCCTCCTCCGTCGACGGCCATCGCCAGGGCCGCGAAAGCTACGAGCGCGCTCTGACGTCCTGCCGGGAAGCGGAGTCCGACTACGCCGGTCCGCTCGCCCGCCTGGATGCCGCCCGCCGCACGGTCCGGGGCCTGGAGGAGGCCATCGGGGCGTCGGAGCAGGAGATCCTCGCCCGCGAGGACGCGGCGAAGCGCCGCCTCGACGCGGTGGGGCGCCAACTCCCCGGAGTCGAGCGGGACCTGAGCGCCGCACACGACGAACGCGTGCGCGCGGAGGAGGACGAGAGAGTACGGCGCGGGGCGCTCGCCACGCAGGAGGGCGAGGCGATCACGAGCGGCAGGCGGCTGCGTACGGCGCTGTCGGTTCCGGGCGTGCGCAGGGGCGCGGGCCTCGACGCTGTGGCGGAAGGCGAGGCGGACGACGTGGAGTCCGCGCGGGACGACGCACGCGAGCGCACCGAGGAGGACGCGCACGACCGCACAAAGGCACTGCGCCGACTGGTGGAGGCCGTACGGAGCCGCCTGGAACCGGAGCGGGGTGACATCTCGGACACCACCCTCCTCAACCGTCACACGGAGCTGCGCGACCAGCTCTCCGGAGGCTACGACGCCACGCTCGAGGAACATGACGGCATCAAGGTCTGCCGCCTCGTCGATGACCACGGCCCGCACGACATCGCCGCGGTGGGCGAACGCATCGCCGCGCAGGCGGCCGAGGCCCGGGACCGGCTGACGGAACGCGAACGCGAGGTGTTCCAGCGCTTCCTGACGGGCGAGCTGGGCGACCACCTGTCCTCCCAGGTCCTGGCCGCGGGCGCCCTGGTCGCCGCCCTGAACGGCACCCTGGCCACGGTCCGCACCTCACACGGTCTGGGCGTCACACTCGACTGGAAGCTCGCCGACGGTGTCGAAGCCGACGTCAAGGCGGCCGTCGACCTCCTGCGCAGCCCCTCGGGTCTGCGCACCCGCGAACAGTCCCAGCAGCTCCGCGATGTCCTCCAGCGCCGTATCGAGGACGCCCGCCGCGCCGACCCGGGCGCGGGTTACGCGGCCCATCTGCGTACCGCCCTCGACTACCGCGACTGGTTCACCTTCACCCCGTGGGTCGTGAACGACGCCGCTCCGAGCAGCCGCCGCAAACTCTCCGGCCGCACAGGCCTCAGCCAGGGTGAGCAACGCGTCCTCTCCTACCTGGTCCTCTTCGCCGCCGCTGCCGCCCACTTCACGGGCCTCGCCGAAACGGCCCCGCACGCACCGCGGCTGATCCTGCTGGACGACGCGTTCGCCAAGGTCGACGAGCCGACCCACGCCCGCCTCGGCCGCATCCTGGTCGACCTGGACCTGGACTTCGTCCTCACCAGCGAACGCCTGATCGGCAACTGGCCCGACGTGCCGTCGCTGCACATCTACGAGTGCCTGCGCGACCCGCACGTACGAGGCGTGGCGACCCTCCACTACACGTGGAACGGACGGCAGCGGCGGCTGGTGTCGGTATGACGCGACCGGACACGACGGACCCCGGTGGGACGGGAGGCCCCGGTACGACGGAGCAGGGACCCGTCGCCGACGCCCTGGCGTTCCTCACCCGGCCGGGTCTCACCCGCCTCTGGACGGCGGTACGGGCACGCCTGGAACGCAACGGCCTGCAGCCGGCCGGCACGGTCAGGCTCCAGAACCTGGACGCACAGGAGCGCGAGGCACTGTCCCTCCTCCTCGCGAAACCGCTCACCGCCGCCACCGCCACGATCCGCCTGACGGACCTGGACGGTCGCCTGCGCGCCAGCGCGGTCGGCCGAGGCCTGGCCGCGACGCTGGCCGAACTGGGCCCACCCCTGACCGACCGCCGCGCGGTCCGGGACGCGGCGGCGGCGCAACGCGAGGAGCTGTGGTCCACGGCGGAGGCGGCCCTCGCCGTCACCGCACTGTCGTCCAAGCCCTGGGCCGGCCGGTGGCTGGAGGAGACACGGCGCGCCGGTACGGTCGCCCGCCAGGACCGGCACACCGCGGCCACGATCCTCACCCAGGCGATCCGGACCCTGGCAACACTCTTCCCCGGCACGGACGCGGAACCCACTCCCGCCTTCTGGGGCCGTGGCGAACTGGCCACCCGCACCACCGGCTCGGCCCACGGCCTGGACGACGGCACCCTCCTCTCCCGCCTGGTCCTGCGCGGCATCGCCCTGGCGTCCGGCACCGAGTTCCCCGTCGACGCACCGGGCCGCCGGGCCCTGTGGCGGCTGGCCTCGGTCACCCCGGACGAGGTGTCCAGCACAGTGCTCACGTACGGCCTGCGGCCGAGGGGCGGGACCTGGGGCGAGAGAGTCCTGCGCGAGCGGGCGGACCACAGCCTGGAGACCCATCTCACCCTGCGAGAACTGCGCGTGCTGCACCTGGAGATGCCGGCCCGCACCCGGGTCCACGTCTGCGAGAACCCACGCGTGGTGGAAGCGGCGGCCGACGCCGGCTGCACCGCGGCCCTGATCTGCACCTCGGGCAGCGCGACGACGGTCGTCCGCACGCTGCTGGACGCGCTGGCCGCCGCCGGATCCGCCTTCGCGTACCACGGTGACTTCGACTGGCCGGGCATCGCGCTGGCCAACCGTGTCGTGGAGCGGTACGGGGCTGAACCCTGGCGCATGAGAGCGGGGGACTACGAGTACCTCGCGACGCGCACGCAGGTGCACGGCACACCGCACCTCCTCCTCACCGGCACCCGGACCGAGGCCGGCTGGGACCCGGAACTGGCCCCGGCCATGGACGCGCTGGGAATCGCCCTGCACGAGGAGGCGGCGCTGGACCTGCTCTTGGAGGACCTCGGGTAACCGTCACAGGGACGGGTGTCCGGACGGCTCACACGGGGACCTGTGCCTGCGGCATCCTTGGGCTGACGACACGTCAAGCGCAGTATCAGAACGGGCAGAACAGGGCGGAAAGACCATGACCGGCCTCACCGAGGCGAACCTCCAAGCTCTGGCAGACCCCCGCTCCTTCGAGCGTGGGCGCGGATACCTCGACGCGGTGTCCGGGATCGAGGTCGGCGACGGCTGGATCACCGCGACCGTCCACGGCACGGAACGGTACGAGGTCGAGTTGACCCTGGACGGGTCCGAAGGGCTGAGCGGCGAGTGCGACTGCCCGTACGGCCTGGAGGGCAACTTCTGCAAGCACCTGGTCGCCCTCGGCCTCACCGCGCTCACCCGGCGGGCGAGCCTGCCACGGCAGCGGCAGGAGGCCCGAAGCCGTGCGCAGGACCTGGACGGCTGGCTGTCCGCCCTCTCGAAGGACGAGTTGCTCGCTCTGGTACGGGAACAGATCGGCGAGGACCGGCAGTTGCGGCGCCGTCTGGAGCTGTGGGCCGCGAGCGCCCGCGGGGACCTCGCCGGAGTCCGGTCCCGTATCCGCGAGCTCCTCGACATCGGCCCGTTCGCGCAGTACGGGTACGTGGAGTACGCCGATGCCCGCGCCTACGCCGACCAGGCCGGGCAGGCGGTGTCCGCCATCGGCGCGCTCACCGCCTCGGGCCGGGCCGCCGACGCGATCACCCTGGCGCGGGAGGCGATGCGGCTGTCGGCCGAGGCGGTGGAGAGCGTCGACGACTCCGACGGATGGCTCAAGCAGATCGGCACCGATCTCGCCGACGCCCACCTCGACGCGTGCCGTGCGGCGCGCCCGGACCCGGCGGAACTCGCGCGCTGGCTGGTCGGACAGGTGCTCGGCGACGAGGTCGGCCTCACCGACATCGATCCGCTCGACTACGAGGACATCCTCGGCGAACGGGGGATGACCGCCCTGCGGGAACTGGCGGTCGAGGCGTGGCGCGGCAACCGCACCGGCTGGGCCGAGAAGTACCTGATGGAATGCCTGGCCAAGGCGGGAGGCGACGTCGACACGGTGATCGCCGTACACGCGGCCGACCTCGCGGACGACGGCCACACCCACCTGGTCATCGCCCGCGAGCTGGACACCGCCCGCCGGCCCGACGAGGCCCTGCGCTGGGCGGAACGCGGCGTCCGGGAAAGCCGGGACCTCGTCGACGTCGACACCGCCCTCGTCGACTACCTCTGCGAGCGTTACGCGCAGGCCGGCCGGCTCGTCGACGCCGTCGCCCTGCGTCGCGATCACTTCGGGGCCCGCCGGTCCCTGCTGACGTACCAGCAGTTGCGCGCCGCCGCGCGGGCCGCGGACTGCTGGCAGGGCGAACGCGCGGCGGCGCTGGCCCTGTTGCGTGCCGACGCGGGACGGCGGCAGCCGGGCTGGTACGGCGGCCCCGTCCTGGTCGACGCCCTCCTCGACGACGAGGACGGCGAGGCCGCCTGGGCGGCCGCCGCCGAATGCGGCGCCGACGACCGGCAGTGGCTCGCCCTCGCCGACCAGGGCCGTGCCGACCGTCCCGCCGACGCGCTCGGCGTTTACCTGCGCCTGGCCGAGCCGCTCACCCGGCAGACGGGCAACGCGGTGTACGAGCAGCTCGTCAGCCTGCTGCTGAGTATCCGCGACTGCCATCGGCGCCGTGGCACACCGGACGATTTCACCGCGTACATCACCGAGCTGCGCGCCGCGCAGAGGCGCAAGCGGAACCTGATGCGTCTCATGGACGAACACGGTCTGTGAGTCGTACGGGGGAGAGGCCCCGGGGTACATGCGGTCATGCCGTTCCAGGCCGTGCCCAGAGCGCCCGGTGAGAGGGCGGTAAGAATCCCGGCGCCGGCGGACTGCGCCGTTCGGTCGCCCGGATCTGCCGTGGCACGGCGGGAAATCTCGGATGCACGGCTGTGACCAGGGCGCATGGGCCCGCAAGACGGGAAAGGGCATCAGGCCGCGGCCGCTTCGCAGGTCGCTGATCTCTTCCTGGACCGCAACTTAGGCATGCCTACACTGCCCCCGCCCGCAGCGTCCGACCGGGCACGATGCTGCTCCGGAGAGAGGTCCGCCGTGTGGGACAACGTGTTTCCCAGCTTCTTGATCGGTCTGCGTGAGGGACTGGAAGCGGGGCTGATCGTCTCGGTCCTGGTCGCCACGCTCGTGCGGTCCGGTCAGCGGTCGCGGCTGCCGCACGTGTGGACCGGGGTCGCGGCCGCCGTCGGGCTTTCGATGAGTTTCGGGGCGGTCCTGACCTTCACCGCGGCGAGCCTGTCGGGGAAGGCCCAGGAGGCGTTCGGCGGCGCGCTGAGCCTGGTCGCGGTGGTGTTCGTGACCGCCATGGTGTTCTGGATGCGGCGTTCGGCCCGTACGTTCTCGGGAGAGATCAAGCAGAAGATCACCGCCGCGCTGGGCATGGGGGCCGGCGTGCTGATCGGCACCGCGTTCCTCGCCGTGGGCCGCGAGGGTCTGGAGACCGCGCTGTTCCTGTGGACCACGGCGCAGGCCGCGGGCAGTTCGACGGGACCGCTGATCGGTGCGGCGGCGGGCCTGCTGATCGCCGCCGGCCTGTGCTGGGGTCTGTACCGGCGGGTGCTGCACATCAATCTGACGCGGTTCTTCACTCTCACCGGTGCCGTGCTGATCGTCATCGCGGCCGGGGTCCTGGGGTACGGGATGCGCGATCTGCAGGAGGGCGGTGTGCTGCCGGGCGGGACGGCGTACGCCTTCGATCTGTCGGCGCATCTCGACCCCGGATCCTGGTACGTCACCGTCGTCCAGGGCACGCTCAACCTCGCCCCGCAGATGACCTGGCTCCAGATCGGGTCCCACGTCGCCTACCTGGCCGTCGTGATGACGCTCTTCGTGCGCGGCGTACGGGCGCCGGTGGCCACCGAGCCGACCGTCGAACCCTCGGAGAGCGCCAAGGCGGCCGCCAAGACGTCCAAGAACCCCGAGACGTCCAAGAACCCCGAGACCTCCGTGCCCGCGGTGGCGGCCGGGGCGCAGCCCCCGCGCCGCCGCGGCTTCCCGCGCTGGACCGTGCCCGCCGCTGTCGTCTGCGCGCCCGCCCTGATCGCGGGCTTCGCGATCGCGGCCGGCGGCGGAAAGCCCTCCGCCGACATACCTGTTGTGGAGGTCGCGGCGGCCGACTGCGGCAAGGGTTTCACCGCGCCCAGGCCGGGCCGCCAGACCTTCCAGGTGCGCAACACCGGCAGCCGCACCGCCGAGGTCTACCTCATCGACCCGGTCGGCAACGCCGTCTACGGCGAGGTCGAGGGCATCGCCCCCGGCACCACCCGGGCCCTGATCGCCACCGTCGGCACCGGCTCGTACGCCTGGCGCTGTGTCCCCAACGGCGGGAAGGCCGTCACCTCGGCCGCCGTCCGGGTCAGCGGCGGCGGCCCCGCCCGGGCCGTCCTGCCGGTTTCCGAGAAGGACCTGGCCGCCCCACTGGCCGCCTACCGGAACTACGTCGACCAGGGCCTGGCCGATCTGCGGACGAAGACGCGCACCCTGCGACGCGACATCGACGCGGGGAACCTCGACAAGGCCCGCCGGGACTGGCTGCCCGCACATGTGCGCTACGCCTCGCTCGGTGCCGCCTACGGCACGTTCGGTGACTGGGACGCGAAGATCAACGGGCGTACGGCCGGTCTCGCCCAAGGGGTCAGGGACCCGGCCTTCACCGGCTTCCACCGCGTCGAGTACGGCCTGTGGCACGGCGAGTCCGCCGTCACCCTCGCGCCGTACGCCGACCAGCTCGTCTCCGATGTCACCGCGCTCCGCAAGGACTTCCCGCACCAGGACTTCGACTCCGCCGACCTGCCCCTGCGCACGCACGAGATCCTTGAGAACACCCTGCAGCACGAGTTGACCGGTGGAGCCGACTACGGCAGCGGCACCGAACTCGCCACCACCGAGGCCAACCTCAACGGCACCCGCGAACTGCTCGGCCTGCTCCGCCCGTTGATCGGCAGGCGTGACCCCGAGGTCACGCCTGCCGTCGACGCCTGGATGCGGCGCACCGAGCGCCTGGTACTCGCTCAGCGTGCCAAGGACGGCACCTGGACGCCGCTGGACCGGCTGTCCGCCACCGACCGGCAGGGCATCGACGGCTCGCTCGGTCGGCTCCTGGAACAACTCGCCCCGATCCCCAGCCTCCTGGAGATCCGCAAGGCCGCGTGAGCGCCCCGCCGACGCCGAACCACGACCCCCGCGAACACCGGGACCGGCCATGCGCCGCCCGCCGGAGAGGACCATCCCGATGACGACCCCGAACCAGGACCAAGCCCCGCAGAGCAGCTGTCCCTTCGGCCGCCGCACCTTCACCAGGACCGCGCTCGGCGTGGGCGCGGCCGGGGCCGCCCTGGCGGGTGCCGGACTCGTCGGCGCGGGCACAGCAGCAGGGGGCAGCACCCCGGCGGCAGCGGACACCGGCACCGGCGAGGTGCCCTTCCACGGCGCACACCAGGCCGGCGTCACCACACCCGCACCCCGGGCCGCCGCCTTCGTCTCCTTCGACGTCATCGCCGACGGACGGGACGAACTCGCCGCCCTGCTGCGCACGATCACCGAACGCGCCCGCTTCCTCACCACCGGCGGCGCGCCCGCCGACCTGGGCGTCGGCGCACCGCCCTCCGACAGCGGCGTCCTCGGCCCCGAACCGCCCGCCGACGCCCTCACCGTCACCGTCGGCGTGGGCGCCTCGCTCTTCGACGACCGCTACGGGCTCGCCGACGCCAGGCCACGCCGTCTCAAGCCGATGCGCACCTTCCCCAACGACGACCTCGACGCCGCCGAATGCCATGGCGACCTGTCACTGCAGCTGTGCGCCGCCCACCCCGACACCGTGCTGCACGCACTGCGCGACATCACCCGCCATACGCGCGGCGCGATGCAGATCAAGTGGCGCGTCGACGGCTTCCAGAATCCCTCCCGGCCGACCGGCACGCAGCGCAACTTCCTCGGTTTCAAGGACGGCATCGCCAACCCCGACACCGCCTCCGCCCGCGAGATGGACAGACTGGTCTGGATCACCGAGGGGGCGGGGGAGCCCTCCTGGGCGGTGGGCGGCAGCTACCAGGTCATCCGCGTCATCCGCATGCTGGTGGAGTTCTGGGACCGGGTCTCGCTCACCGAGCAGGAGAAGATGATCGGCCGCCGCCGTGACACCGGCGCCCCACTGGACGGCGCCCAGGAGACCGACACTCCCCGCTACGCCAAGGACCCCCGGGGCGAGGCGATCCCGCTGGACGCCCACATCAGACTCGCCAACCCCCGCACCACCAAAACGGACACCGCCCGGATCCTGCGCCGCGGCTACAACTACGACCGCGGCGTCGACAAGGTGGGCAACCTCGACATGGGCCTGGTCTTCTGCTGCTACCAGCAGGACGTGGTACGCCAATTCGAGGCGACCCAGACGCGGCTGATCGACGAGCCGCTCGTCGACTACATCACCCCCACCGGGGGTGGCTACTTCTTCACCCTGCCTGGCGTGAAGGGCCACGACGACTGGCTGGGCCGCGCCCTGCTCCGGGGCTGAGGCCTGCTCCGGGGGCTGAGGCCGAACCGCCTGCCGGGGGCCACCGGCCCTCGTCCAGGACCCGAAGTGACCCACCAGAAACCCGACAGACCTGCCAGACCTGCCGACGCAAGGTCAGGTACTCGACCTGGACGGGCTCACGGTTGTCAGTCCTGTACCGGCAGCCATCCGCGACGGACCGCCCGGACGCCGGCTTCGAAGCGGCTGCGTGCCCCGAGGCGTTCCATCAGGTCGGTGGCGACGCGGCGGGCCGTGCGAGGGGAGACGCCGAGGCGCTTGGCGATGGCCTCGTCGGTGAACCCCTCGGACAGCAGACGGATGGCGGTCGCTTCCTGACCGCTCAGGCCCTTGCCGTCGACGGTCGCCGCCCGGCCCAGGGGCTGGGCGGTCTCCCACACGCTCTCGAACAAGGCGCACAGGGCGGTGAGAGTGCCCTGCCCGGTGAGCACGACGGCGGCGGCCGCCGTGTCGTCGTTGCTGACCGGGATCACCGCTGTGCACCGGTCGACAATGATCATCCGCGTCGGCAGAGACGGCACGGTCCGGACCTGGCCGCCCAGTTCGGCGAGCCAGGTGGCGTAGTCCACGGTGGGCTGGTTGTTCCGCAGGCTGTCCAGGTAGACGGTCCGCATCCGCACCCCGCGCCCGAGCAACTGCTCGTCCAGCGGCCGGGCCGCCGCGATGTTCTCCGTGGTCTGTGCCCCGTCCGGTGCGAAGGCCAGCACCTCGCTCGTCGCGTCCCGGCCCAGGACGGCCAGCCGGTCGCGGATGGCGTCCAGGCCGACGAGCTGTTCCACTCCGGGATGCGCGGTCGCCGGGCGCAACTCGGCGTACTCGGCGATGAGTTGGGCCGCGGCGGCGCGGGACGCCTCCAGGCGCTGCTGCTGAGCGGCCAGGTCCGCCTGCTGGCGGGCCATCAGGATCTCCATGCCGATGTCGGGCGACACGGCCCGCAGCCGCCCGGCCTGGTCCGCCGACGGCCGCACCAGGGCCAACTCGCTCAGCATGTCCAGTGCGTGCCGTACCTCTGCCTCGGACACTCCGAGGTGTCCGACCAGGTCGGCGACGCCGTCGTCCGGGCGTGCGAGCAGCGCCCGGTACACCCGTTCCGACGCGGCATTCAGTCCCAGCGTCCCCAGCATGCGTCCCCCCACAGAACACTTTCCCCGCGTGACGGTGTAGATCATGGCAGAGGGGACGCAAACACGCGTACTGATTGCCGAACGCATTGTCGTGGGCCGCCGGGCTGGACTGATCCGGCCATGGCCCAAACCGTCCCGGAGCCAAGGCTGTTGGCGCTCCGCGACCGCTGGAAGTGTTCGGGCCATGTATCTCGTCCACGCCCGTCTGCGTACCCGGGGCGGACGGGACCTTCCTGCCGATGCCGGCATCAGTGTCCTGTCCCAAGCCCTGCCCGAAGAGCGCGTCGAGCACGTGGCGGTCCACCCGCGTGCCGTGCCGCACCCCGTCCTCGGCCTGTATCTGATCGCGGACCGGCTGGAGGTCGCCGAGCGGCGGGCCGCCGAGGTGTGCCGACGCGCGCTGCTGCGCTGCCCCCAGCTCGCGGGCTGGGAACTGGTGAGTGCTCAGGTCCCGCTGTTCGCACCGCACATCGAGGTCACGTCGGCCGGATCCGGCCTCGGTGGACGGATCGGTCCACGGCCGGATCCGTCCATGTGATCCCTCTTCCACCCGCCCTGACCTGCGGCGAAGCTATGACTCGTCAGCAGGGAACACCACCCGGCAGACACCGGCCGAAAGCGCCACCGCGGGGCGCGGACCGGTTCGTACTCCTCATCGCCGACTGCTCGGAAGGAACCTCACCATGCTTCGCACCCGTCTCGCCCAGGCCGCCGCGGTCGTCACCTTCTCCCTGAGCGCAGCGTTCCTCGCCCCGGCCGCCACCGCGGTCGCGGCGCCGGCCGACGAGGTGTCCGCGCCGGCCGCGGCCACGACGAACAGCCTGGGCTGGCAGTAGAGCGCCGCACCGGCCCGCCCGACTCGCACTTCGCACGTCACCGTTCCGCCCTCCGGGCTGCTCCCGGACCGGGCATCTGCTGCCGATTCACGGAGTTGTCCATGCCGAAGTCGTCCAAGGCCCGCCGCGCCGCCACCGGTGCGCTGCTCGCCGGTTCCCTCTCGTTCGGCCTGCTCACAGCAAGTACCACCACCGCCCAGGCCGGCACCGAATGCGGCGGAAGCGTCTCCGTCTACGGCCTCCTGGACGACGGACGCCTGACCTTCTCCTCCATCAACCCCTCCAACGGCGACCGGCTGAAGACGCTCATCGGGCCCGACCTGGGCTTCACGCCGAAGGCGATGGCCACCCTGAACTTCAACACCGTTCTGGTCACCTCCACCGCGGGTGCGCTCTACCGGATCGACGTCCAGACCAACAACAACGCCCTCGTCCTGGCCGACACCAACCCGATCACCAAGATCGCCGACAGTGGCTGGACGCACGACAAACTCGCCTACGACGGCCGCGGCCACCTCTTCGGAACGGCGAACGGCACCCTCATCCAGTACCTCGTCTCCCAGGAGAAGCCCGCCGGTTCCCAGCACATCGGCCAACGTGTCGAGATCGGCGACGGATTCGTCCTCAAGACACTCACCGCCACCGGAGAGGACCGGCTGCTGGCCACCAGCTCGGACGGCCGCCTCATCGACTACGCGATCAACAGCGGTGCCACCCAGAAGTGGACGGCCAGGGAACTGCGGCCCGACGGCTGGTCCGGCTTCAACCAGCTCGTCTCGCCGGGCGGCGGCCTCTACTACGGCCGGACCTCCGCCGGAGGCATGTACTGGTACAAGGACGCCGACCCGCTCGACGGTGACGGCAGCGACATCGCCTACCACAACAACGACCCGGTGGACGCGTCCGGCTGGACCCAGTCGCTGCTGTCGGCCCAGCCCAACAGCTACACCTGCACCACCTCCCTCGACCGGGACAACATCACCGAGGTCAAGGCCGCCGGCCGCCAGATGATGAACGCCTACAGATCGAGCTGGGCCAACACCACCCAGTGGTCCTGCCTCGACCAGCTCTGGACCAAGGAGAGCGGCTGGCGCTGGAACGCCGACAACCCGAGTTCCACCGCGTACGGAATCCCGCAGGCCCTGCCCGGCTCCAAGATGGGCTCCGCCGGCGCGGACTGGGCATCGAACCCCGAGACACAGATCAAGTGGGGCCTCAGCTACATCAACGACCGCTACAACACCCCGTGCGGCGCCTGGAACTTCTGGCAGACCAACAACTGGTACTGAGCGCACCTGACTTCGCCGCACTCGCCTCCACCTTTCCCGAGCGTGAACAACCCGCTCGCACCCAGGACTTCAGCCGCCGGACCCAGCTTCCGGCTGCCCAGAATCAGGAGATCTCATGAACTTCGAGCGCATCCGCAGGTCCGCAGTCGGCGCCGTGCTCGCCGGGACCATGTCCCTGGGCTTCGTCTCGGTCTCCACCGGCGCCGCCCACGCCATCGCCTCGTGCACCGGTGACGTATCGGTGTACGGAGTGCTGGCCGACGGCAGACTCACCTACTCGGCCATAGCGCCCAACACCGGCGACAGACTCCGGACCCTGATCGGACCGGACCTGGGCTTCACGCCGAAGGCGATGGCCACCCTGAACTTCAACACTGTTCTGGTCACCTCCACCGCGGGTGCCCTCTACCGGATCGACGTCCAGACCAACAACAACGCCCTCGTCCTGGCCGGGGTGGAGAAGATCTGGGAGAGCGGCTGGACGTTCGACAAGCTCACCTACGACGGTCACGGCCACCTGTACGGAACCGTCGAGGGCCAACTGCACCAGTACGTGGTCTCGCAGGACAAGCCGCAGGGCTCCGCGCACATCGGCCAGCACGTGGTCATCGACACCGGCTTCGTCCTCAAGACCCTGGCCGCCGCCGGTGACGACCGGATCATCGCTTCCACCGCCGACGGCCGGCTGCTCAGCTACCGGATCAACGGCGTGAACGACTGGGACCGCGCGGTCCTCAAGCCGAGCGGCTGGTCCGCGGTCGACTCCCTCACGTCGCCGGGCGGCGGCCTCTACTACGGCCGGACCAACGGCGGGCTGTACTGGTACCACGACTCCGACCCGCTCGACAGCGACGGCGAGGACATCGCCTACCACCCGAGCGACCCGGTCGACGCTTCCGGCTGGACCCAGACGATGCTCTCCGCCTCGGCCGGCAACTGCGCCTACGTGCCTCCGGTTCCGCCCACCTCCACCCAGGGCGGCACCATCACCCGCAGCGAGGTCCTGGTCCGGGCCGAGGACTGGTACGACCGCGACGTGCCGTACAACCAGGGAGGGTCCGCCCTCGACATCAACAAGGACGACTCCTACCGCACGGACTGCTCCGGCTTCGTCTCCATGGCCTGGCACCTGACCACGTCCAAGACCACCTCCACCCTGGACGACGTCAGCTCGACGATCTCCAAGAGCGCCCTGCGCCCCGGTGACGCCCTGAACTACTCGGCCGAGCACGTGGTCCTGTTCAAGGGCTGGAAGGACCAGGACGCGGGGACCTTCTACTACTACTCGCACTCCAACCCGGACGCGGACATGGAGTTCGGCTCCGCGAACATCAACAGCGGCTCCATCGCCGGACATCCCGCCTCGTCCTACGTGGCCCTCCGGTACGACAAGATCGCCTGACCGGCCCGCCCGCCGGACTCCGGTGCCCAACTGCCCCACGCATACGGGGCGGTTGGGCACAAGTGGCTGACGGAGGCACTGGCGTCGGCAGTCCCTGACCCGGAACCTGGAGGGCAGCCCTTCACGACCGACGCCGGCACGAAGAGGGCGCCGATCCCGATCACGGAGGATCTTGCAGAGTGAACGAGGCCGCCGGCAACGCCCGTAAGATCGACCGCCAACCCGCCCATGCCACCTGCCCCGTCAGCCGGGCCGGTGACGGCACATGGCAGGTGCGCGGTTACGCGCAGGCCCGGGCCGTGCTGCGCAGCACCGGCACCCTGCAGGCAGGACTGGGCATCGAGACCGTGGAGAAACTGCCTGCCCGGGTGAGACGCCCCGTCCTCTATCGCGACGGGCCCGAACACCGTGAGCACCGACGCCAGACCGCGCGGTACTTCACACCCCGCCGCGTGGACGAGCACTACCGCGACCTGATGATCCGGATCACCGGGGAGCAGCTCGCCCCGCTGCGCGCCGCGGGCACGGCACAGCTGTCCGAGCTGAGCTTCGGCATGGCGATCGAGGTGGCGAGCGCGGTCATCGGCCTGACCGACAGCAGACCCGGCATCCGCCGCAGGCTGGAGGCCTTCTTCCCGGAGAGGTTCGGCACCCCCGGACTGACCAGCCCGCACGGTGTCTACTGGCTGCTGCGCCAGAACGCCAACTGGCTGCGCATCTACCTCGCCGACGTCAGGCCCGCGATCCGTGCCCATCGCCGCGAGCCGCGCGACGACCTGATCTCGCACCTGATCGCGGAGGGCTGCTCGGACGCCGAGATCCTGGGCGAGTGCCTGACCTTCGCCGCGGCCGGAATGGTCACCACACGCGAATTCATCTGCGTCGCGGCCTGGCACTTGTTCACCGACGGGCCGCTGCTCGACCACTACCGTGCCGGGAACGAGCAGCAGCGCCTCGCCATCCTCCACGAGATCCTGCGGCTGGAACCCGTGGTGGCACGCCTCAGCCGCCGCACCACCACCGCCCTCGAACTCGCCGGCGCCGACGGACCGGTCACCATATCCGCCGGCGAACTGATCGACATCTTCCTCGACGACGCCAACACCGATCCGCAGGCCGTCGGTTCCCGGCCGCTGTCCGTCTGCCCCGGGCGCACCCTTGACGAAGATCCGGGCACGACCGCACTGTCCCTGCTGTCCTTCGGCGACGGACCCCACCGATGCCCCGGAGCCGCCATCGCGATCCTGGAGAGCGACATCTTCCTCAGCCGCCTCTTCGCACTGAAGGGGATCCGGATGACAACACCGCCCCGCGTCACCTTCAAGGACGAGATCGGCGGCTACGAAATCCGCGACCTGACCGTCGCCACCGACCCGTCGTGACCACGGAAGGAACCTGACCCCCGAGCCGGAACGCCGAGGCTCCGGGAACGCCATCCGGCCTTCATCACGCGCCGCCCTGCGTCCTCTCACTCCTTCGGGAGAGCCGCTCGACCGAGTGCCACGCCCCGACTGGTCGGTCTCCGGTGTCACCGGCAGCGTGAGGGGGACCCAGGCAGGGAGACCGTCACCCGCCGAACCGTTGAGCGAGGCCGGATGGTGCAGGAATCACGCTTGATCGCCGACGCGCGACTCGGAGTGCCGGACGAGGCGCAGGCTCAGGCACGGGAACGGACTCACGAGCGCCCAGCGCGCCGCGATTCCGGCACGCAGCGTGGCGGCCCCCGGCGGGTAGCGGCCGCACACCCGCTGCTGTGGCTCGCGGCCGTCGCCGCCGCCTTCACGCTCGTCCAACTGGCCCTGGTGGTACCAGGTCTGGGGCTCGGCTGGGACGAGACGGTGTACGTCAGTCAGGTCAGCCCGCAGGCCCCGGCGGCGTTCTTCAGCGCGCCCCGCGCCCGGGGCATCACCTACCTCGTGGCCCCCGTCGCGGCGCTCACCACCTCCACCGAGGCCCTCCGCGTCTACCTGGCCCTGCTGTCCGGCTGCGGGCTGTTCGCCGCCCTGTGGGTATGGCGGCGGCTGCTGTCCCCTCGCCTCCTCGCGGTCGCCGGTGCGCTGTTCGCGAGCCTGTGGGTCACGATGTTCTACGGCCCGCAGGCCATGCCCAATCTCTGGGTCGCCTACGGGGCGCTGGCCGCGGTCGGTTGTTTCCTGCGCGCCGTGCGCGACCCCGGTGACCGCCGGGCGCTGATCGGCCTGGCCGCCGGGGTGGCGCTCGTCGCGCTGATGCGACCCACCGACGCGGTGTGGCTGGTCCTGCCGCTCGCCGCGGCGGCCTTCCTCATGCGGGCACAGCGCCGGCAGCTGCTGCTCGTCCTGCTCGCGGCGGGGGCGGCGCTCGGCTCGGCCGAATGGGTCATCGAGGCGTACGTCCGCTACGACGGCCTCTTCACGCGGCTGCGGCGGGCCAGCGAGATCCAGGGCCACCTCGGGGCGTACTTCGCCATCGACGACCACGTACGCGCGCTGGCCGGGCGCACCCTGTGCCGCCCCTGCGACGTGTCCTGGCGGCACCCGGCCACCTCTGTGTGGTTCCTGGCTCTGCCCTTGTTCGTGGCGGGCGGCGTCGGGGCGGCGGCCCGCACTCGGCACCGCACCCCGGTCATCCTCGCGACCGGGGTCGGGCTGACGCTGGCCCTGCCGTATCTGTTCACCGTCGGCTACGCGGCACCACGGTTCCTGCTGCCGGCGTACGCCCTGCTGAGCCTGCCGGTGGCGCAGTGCCTGATCCGGATCGCGCGCGTGCGGCCACAGTGGCGCCCGGCCGCTGTCGTCCTCCTCGCCGTGACCGCCGTCGCACATCTGGGGGTCCAGTACCGGCTGCTCGACGGAGTGACGGACCGCGTACGCGCCAACACCGCGGACTACACCCGCATCGCCGCCGGACTGCGCGCTCAGGGCGTGCGCCCGCCCTGCGTGATCACCGGCGACGACGCGATCCGAGTCGCGTTCCGCACCGGCTGCGCCTCACGCCAGTCCGGCGGCCACGACATCAGCATCACGCCCGCCGCTCTCGCCACGGTGGCCCTGCGCCAACCGCTCGCGGTCCTGCGCTCCGGCGATCAACGACCGCCGGCATACGCCCGCTTCTGGCACATCCACCCTCTCCCGGATCTGAACGGCCGCACCGCCTATCGCGCGTACCTGTCCCCGACGGCGAGTGAGGCGCGCCAGGAATGACGTCCCGCTCGCTCAGCGGACGTCGGCCACCGAGAAGATGCCCAGCCCGCTGGACCCGTACAGCACGCCGCCCACCAGCAGCGGTGGCATCGAACTCGGTGACAGCTCCTCGAAGGAGTGGCCCTGGGTGTCGAAGGACGGGGCGGTGCGCCCGAGCTCCCTGCCGGTGCGCGGGTCGAGGGCGAGGATGCTGGTGTCCGGCATGTTGACGTACAACAGGCCGTCGTGGATGGCCGGTTCGCTGAACACGCGCAGCTCGCGCGAACTGGTCCACAGCGGCTTCCCGCGTTTGAGATCGAGAGCGAGCAGGGTCTCGTTGCCGTAGTCGAAGATGTACATGACGCCGCCGTGGACCAGCGGCGGCGCCTCCGGCTCGACGCTCCAGGGGAAGTCGATGCGACGGCTCTTCCCACTGCCGAGGTCCTGGATGAAGAAGGCCGCGGAGACCCCGGTGTCGTCCTCCCAGCGCGCGTAGTACGCCGTGCTGTCATGAACTGTGGCCAGCCAGAGATCGCCCCCGGGTGCCTTGACGGTGCCCAGCGTCTCGCCCGTGCGTGCGTCGAGGCGCGCGATCCCGCCGGAGCCCCCGCGCAGATCGGCGTAGAGCATTCCCTGGGGCCCCTCGTGGAAGGGGCTCGGCGAGGTGGCGGTCAGCTTGCGCTGCCACAGCTGCTCGCCCGTGCCCGGCTCGTACGCGGCATAGCGTGCGGTGTCGGAAGGCCCGAGCTCGTCCAGCCGTACGAGCAGCACGCCGTTCAGGTATGCGAAATCGCCCACCGGACCGTCCAGCCGCCACAGCCGCTTACCGGTTCTGCCGTCGAAGGCGTCCACGCCCTCGGAGCGGTCGGCGCTGTTGACGTACACCACACCGCCGTGGACGACGGGCGTCCGCCCCGAGTAGCTGTTGAACTCCTTCTTGGCCATGGGCTTCGACCAGTCCACCCGGCCCGTCGCCGGGCTCAGCCGCATCAGTGCGACCTGGGGGGAGGCGCAGAAGACGCCGAGGGCGTTCGGCGTGCACGTCGGGCCGATGGGCATCGGGTCGTCCTCGTCCGGCTTCAGCGCGTTGTGCCACGGCTCCCAGCCCGGCGGCACCGAAGCACGGGACGCCGCCCGCGGGTCGGCCTGGGCGGCCTGGTCGACCGTGCTCGTCGAGTCGTCGCTCAGCAGGGCCGCCCCGGCCGTGCCCGTGACGCCGAGGAGCGCCGTGACGACGAGGGTGGTCCACAGCCGCTTCCCGCGCAGCTTCTGCCCTGCTCGGTCGGCCTGCCCTGCCTTCCCGGACGGCTGTGCCGGGGCTCCCGACAGCACGGTCACCAAGGTCGAGGCAGGCTCCTCACCGGGCCTTTCACCCCCGCCGGGAAGCTCCTGCGGCAGCCCGGCCAGGGTGTCCAGCACCGCGCCCGAAGCCGGCCGGTCCGCGGGCTCCTTCGCCAGACAGGCCGACACCAACGGGCGCAGCGGCTCGGGCAGTTCACCCAGCTCGGGCTCGCTGTGCACGGTGTTGTACGCGGCGAGATAGGCGTTCTCCGCCTCGAAGGGGCTGCGCCCGGTGGCCGCGTACACGAGCACCGCGCCCAGCGAGAAGACATCCACGGCGGGGCCGACCTCGCGCGGGCGGCTGAACTGCTCGGGGGCCATGAAGGGCGGCGAGCCCATCACCATGCCGGTCTGGGTACGGACATCGCTGCTGGCCGCACGCGAGATGCCGAAGTCGATGACGCGGACCACCCCTGGGCGGTCGCCTTCGCCCTCGCCCTCCAGCAGCACGTTGCTCGGTTTGAGATCCCGGTGCACGACCTCCGCGCGGTGGATCTCCCGCAGCGCCTCGGCGAGTTCGGTGCCGAGGCGGCGCAGCGCGGGCCAGTCCAGCGGACCGGACTCGGCGACCCGCTCGGCGAGCGTGCGACCCGGGACGTACGTGGTGGCCATCCACGGCCGCTCCGCATCCGGGTCGGCGTCCACGACCGGCGCCGTGAACGCACCGCTGACCCGGCGCGCGGCCGCGATCTCCTGCCGGAACCTGGCCCGGAACTCGGCGTTGTCCGCGTACCTCGCGTGCACGACCTTGACGGCGACGGCCCGCCCCGACACCGATCTGCCGAGGTAGACGACGCCCATGCCGCCGCTCCCGATCCGCGATTCGATCCGGTAGCCGCCGACGGACCGCGGATCGTCCTCGCGCAGGGTCACCGTTTCTCCTTCACCGGTTCCGGCCTGGACGGCTCCGGCCCGGACCCCTCTGGCATGAACCGCTCACTCTAGCGGCCGGCCGCGCGCGACGACCTGCTTACCGGCTGGTCGGCGCCGCGTGCTGCACGACCTCGAAGGACCACACGGCGGACCCGCTCGACACCGGCTTGGGGCGCTCTCCGCCTTCGGTGCTCCCGCCCTGGTGGGACGCCTTCGTGGTGCTCTCCATCCAGGCCTTGAAGGATTCCTCGTCACGCCACCGCGTGTAGACGAGGTAGCTGTCGGTGCCTTCGACGGGGCGCAGCAGCTCGAACCACTCGAACCCGTCGGAGTTCTCGATGGCGCCGGCACGAGAGGCGAAGCGCTTTTCCAGGGTCTCCCGCTGCTCGGCGGGGACGGTCAGTACGTTGATCTTCACGACGCTCATGGCCCCATCCTGCCGTACGGCGGACGGCAGCCGAGGACCGGCTCCTACCAGGCAGTTCTCGGTGCCCATGAGGTCCACGACCGGGGCCGTGGCCGGCGCGCGTCCGTCTGGGATGCTGGCATGGTGCCGACGACGCCGCGGATACCCGACCCCGTCACCCCGGACGCGCCCACGGCTCTGAAGCGGCCGTTGCTCACCCAGCAGTGGCTCGATCTCGCATTCGTCCACTGGGCGGTCGATCCGGACGACATCGCCGGGCTGTTGCCGGCCGGTACCGTCCCGGACGTGCTCGACGGGGCCACCTATGTGGGCCTGGTCGCCTTCCGGATGCACCGGGTCGGCTGGCTCCGGTCGCCGGGAGTGCCCTACCTGGGGACGTTCCCGGAGACGAACGTGCGCCTGTACTCGGTGGACGCGCACGGTCGTCGCGGCGTGGTCTTCCGGTCGATGGATGCCGCCCGGCTCGTGCCCGTGGTGATGGGACGGGCCGGCTTCCGGCTTCCGTACGTGTGGTCCCGGATGGCCGTCCGTGCCCAGGACGATCTCATCACCTACACCAGCTCCCGGCGGTGGCCCGGGCCCCGCGGCGCATACAGCCGGATCGTCCTGCGAAGAGGCGAACGGGTAGGAGAACCCACCGAGTTGGAGCACTTCCTGACCGCGCGCTGGGGCATGCACAACGCCTTCTTCGGCGACGTCGGGTATCTCCCGAACGCGCATCCGCGCTGGCCGCTGCACCGCGCACAACTGGTCGCCTGTGAGGAGAACCTCCTCGCGGCCGCCGGCGTGGCCGGGCCGCTGGGACAACCCGTGAGCGTGCTGTACTCGCCCGGCGTCCCGGTCCGGCTCGGGCGTCCGAGCCGACCGGCCGGCATCCCTACTCCCTGAGCGCTGGCGGAGGGGGCCATTCCGGAACCTGTGGAACGCCTTACCTCATTCAGTCATCCAGTGAATAATCTTTCTGTAGTTCCCGATGAATCGCCGCTTAATCGGGGTCGATGAAATTCCTCAGAATCTCCACGAGGGCTTGACGTCGCCGGGATTGCGCGGATCGGATACGGTAGCTGGCATTCCGTTTCGTGTGGATGAACCACCGGGTGCCCGAGACCTCGCATACCTCGCATAATGCGAGTCACCGATAAACCATCCTGTTACGTTTTGGTTGCGTATCCCGTGCGATGGCTGATACCGTTCCTGCGTCTTGAAGCTTGTGTTAACTAAAACTGCGGAATGTGGCTCTACTGACTGGTCCCGGTCGGTCCCGGAATGATCTCCATGTCATCTGCGAGATGACCTTCGGGCAATTGCGCGGCGTTGGACGGCGCCAGCGCCCCGAGCGGTGACTGTACGTCCCTGACGTCTCCTTTTCATCTTCATCGCTGTCTTCCCATGAAGCTCCGGATTGCCACAGGGGGATAGGTTCATGAACGGTCAGCTGGTAGCTGACACCACTGAACTCACGGCGCAGAATTCCACCGAACTAGTGTCCCTGAGCGAGTTGACGCACTTCGATTCGCCCCGGTTGTCGGGTGCGGACAGCGAACATGTGCGCCTCCTCGCCGATTCGGAAGACGAGCTGCCACCTATTCTCGTCAACCGCAGGTCGATGCACGTCATCGACGGGATGCATCGAGTGCATGCCGCGAGTCTGCGCGGCCAGGAAAAAATCGAGGCGGTCTTCTGCGAGTGTGGCGATGAAGAAGCTTTCGTACTCGCGGTGAAGGCGAATATCTCGCACGGTCTTCCGTTGCCGCGCTCCGACAGAAATGCAGCCGCCAAGCGTATCATCAATGCCCATCCGGAATGGTCGGATCGGTCGATCGCCTCGGTCACGGGCCTCTCCCACAAGACCGTCGGCGCGATCCGCCGCCGTGCGAGTGGGGAAATTCCCCAGTCGCACACCCGGCTCGGGCGCGACGGCCGGGAACGCCCGGTCGACGCCGCCGACGGCCGCATCCAGGCGGGCCGGATCCTTGCCGAGCGTCCCGGCGTATCGCTGCGGGAAGCCGCCAGGGAGGCCGGGGTGAGCCCCGCCACCGTGCGGGACGTCCGGGACCGGCTGCGGCGCGGCGAGGCACCCGCTGGTCGCACCCTCGGTGCGGCCGCTCCGGGACCGGCCGTCGCGGCCGGAACCCTGCCGCGGTCGAAGGAACTGGCCCGTATCGACCGCGGCCCTGACCTCTCCCTGCTGATCCACAACCTGCGCAAGGACCCCTCGCTGCGACTCTCCGAGTCGGGACGCACCCTGCTGAGGCTCCTGGACGCCTGCACGGTGGGCCCGCAAGAGTGGGCCCGGATCAGCGACAACGTGCCGCCGCACCGTGTGGAGATCATCGCCACGGCCGCACGCGAGTGCAGCCGGGCCTGGCATGACTTCGCGACGGAGCTGGAGCAGCGCTCCAGCCGGCAGGCATCCGGCTGACCTTCACCCTTCGTCCCGTCCCCTCGGGCCTCGGCCCCGCCCTGTCGGACCGACGGCCTTCGCCGCGCGCGGTCGACTTCCCGGCTGCTCGGCGCCCAGGAAAGGCAGGCATGACGATCAGCACTGTCAGGGGCTCCCGCGAAACGGGCGCCCAGGACCTTCTCGACTCTCTGCTGGCGCCCGACCCGCCCCCGTTCGCCCTCCTGCGCAGAGCGGGCGCGGCCGACGTGGAGGTGCTGACCGGAGAGACGGCCGAGGTGACGGCGCTCGCCGACCTGCCGTCCCCCGACCTCGCGTGCGGGGCCGGAGGTGGGGGACCGGCCGAGGTGCTGGCGGTGATCCCTTTCCGGCAGGTCACCGAGCGCGGCTACACGTGCAACGACGACGGCGAGCCGATCCTGGCGCTGACTGCGGAACGGCGGGCCACCCTGGCCGCCGAGGAGGCGCTGGAGCTGCTGCCGGACACCGAAGTCGCCCTGTGCGACGGCGGGTTCGACATCGGGGACGACGAGTACGAGAAGGTCGTGGAGAAGATCCTGGATCAGGAGATCCGGGCCGGTGAGGGTTCGAACTTCGTCATCAAGCGGTCCTTCCGGGCGACGCTCCGCAACTACCGGCCCGAGGTCGCCCTGACCGTCTTCCGTCGGCTGCTGGCCATGGAGTCGGGCGCCCACTGGACGTTCGTGGTGCACACCGGCGACCGCACCTTCGTCGGCGCCTCCCCGGAGCTGCACGTCCAGGTGGCCGAGGGCGTGGCGCGGATGAATCCCATCAGCGGCACCTACCGGTATCCGCCCTCGGGCGCGGATCTGGACGGGGTGCTGGAGTTCCTGGACGACCAGAAGGAGACCGACGAACTCTTCATGGTCGTGGACGAGGAGCTGAAGATGCTCGCCCGGGTCTGCGACCGCGGCGCCCGGGCCCACGGCCCCTACCTGCGGGAGATGGCCAAGCTGGCGCACACCGAGTACCTGCTGGAAGGCCCCTGCTCGCTGGACGTCCGCGAGGTGCTGCGCGAGACGATGTTCGCGCCGACCATCACCGGCAGCCCACTGGAGAACGCCTGCCGGGTGATCGGCCGGCACGAGGAGAGCGGGCGCGGCTACTACGGCGGTGCCCTGGCCCTGCTCGGCCGGGACACGGCCGGCCGGCCCACCCTGGACTCGGCGATCCTGATCCGCACCGCCGAGATCCGCCGCGAGGGCGACGTACGGATCGACGTCGGCGCCACACTCGTACGGGGATCGCGGCCCGCCGCCGAGGTCGCCGAGACCTGGGCCAAGGTGGACGCGCTGCTGGCCGCCACCGGTCTGGAGCGGTGCCCGCCGGCCGCCACGCCCGCCGGACCCCCGGGCGGCGGCACCCCGCTGTCGCGCGACCCCGAGGTGAAGGGCGCCCTGGAGCGCCGTAACGCGGGACTGTCGGCGTTCTGGCTCGGCAAGGAGGACAAGGAGGACGAGGGAGTCAAAGGGGACAAGGAGGAGGACGGTGGGTCCGCCCGCATGCCCGGACAGGACGCGGGACGGCTGCTGATCGTGGACGCCGAGGACATGTTCACCGGCATGCTCGGCCACCAGAGCCGGGCCCTGGGACTGGACGCCACCATCCGTTCCTGGCAGTCGGTGGACCCCCAGGACCTCGACGCGTACGACTGCGTCCTGCTCGGCCCCGGACCGGGCGATCCCCGGGCCGCCACCGACCCCAAGGTCCGCCGGATCACCGAACTGATCGCCCGCCTCTTCGCCGGGGGCGTTCCCTTCGTCGCCGAATGCCTGAGCCACCAGGTGCTGTGCTCGATGCTCGGGCTCGGGCTCTTCCGGCGCGAGCGGCCCAATCAGGGCACCCAACGCCGTATCGACCTGTTCGGGCGGCCCGAGACGGTCGGCTTCTACAACTCCTACGCGGCCCACCACACCGAGGACCTGCTGCGTTCCCCGCTCGTGGGCGGCGCCGTGGAGTTGTGCCGAGATCCCGCGACCGGGGAGGTGCACGCGGTGCGTGGTGCGCGGTTCGCCGCCACCCAGTTCCATCTGGAGTCGGTGCTGACCGAACACGGCGCCGACCTCCTGGCCGGCCTGCTGAGCGGGGTGCTGCGCCGGTTGGCGGAACCGATCGAATGCGACGCCGACCGGTGATCGGCGACGGCACGCGGGCGACGCCCGGGCCGCCGTGGCCGGCGAGCGGTCCGGCGGCCCAGCAGCCGGAGTGGGCGACGCACCCCGCCTACGAGTCCAGCTGCGCCGCGTTGGTGTCCTCGCCCGCGCTGGTGACCCCGGGGGAGCTGACGCGACTGCGGCGGACCCTCGCGGTGGTGGCCGGGGGCGGTGCGGCGATGCTGCAGCTCGGCGACTGCGCGGAGAGCTTCGAGGAGAGTGACGCCGACCAGGTCCGGGCCAAGACGGCGGTGCTGCATGCCCTCGCCGACGAGGTCGCGAACGGTATCGGTCGGCCCGTGTTACGGGTCGGCCGGATCGGTGGTCAGTTCGCCAAACCCCGCTCCCGGCCGCTCGAAGAGATCGACGGAACGCTCCTGCCGGTCTTCCGGGGCCACATGGTGAACGGCGAGGCCGCGACCTCCGAGGCGCGGGCGCACGATCCGCGGCGGATGGTCCGGGCGTACGAGGCGAGCGCCCAGGTGCTGCGCGTCCTGGCCCGCGAACGGGGCCAACGGGCTCAACGGACCCAGCGCGCCCAGGGATTCGACGTGGGGCCGTGGGCCAGCCACGACGCGCTGGTGGTCGACTACGAGGCCCGGCTGGTCCGTTCCGAGGCCGGGCAGCGGTTTCTCGGCTCGACCCATCTGCCCTGGCTCGGCGACCGCACCAGAGCACCCGGCTCGGCCCATGTGCGGCTGCTGTCCACGGTCGCCAACCCGGTCGCCCTCAAGCTCGGTCCGTCCACGGAACCCGCGGAACTGCGCGAGGTGTGCGCGCTGCTGGACCCGGAACGCGACCCCGGCCGGCTCACCCTGATCGTGCGGATGGGCGCGGAACGGGTCGCCGGGCTGTTGCCGCCACTGGTGGCCGCCGTACAGGACGCGGGCCACCGGGTGGTCTGGCTGAGCGATCCGATGCACGGCAACACGGTGCGGGCGGCCGGGGTGAAGACCCGTCACCTCGACGACATCGTGGACGAGGCGACCCGCTGCAAACGCGTGCTGGAACAGGCGAAGGAGCACCCCGGCGGGCTGCATCTGGAAGTGGCCGCCTCGGATGTCACCGAATGTCTGGGCGGAAAGGTCGACGGGGTGGACCGGCTGGCCGAACGCTATACGACACTGTGTGATCCACGGCTGAATCCCGATCAGGCCGCCGAATTGATGCGCGCCTGGATTCAGGCATAGAAATCCGTAGACTCGGCGATACCTCCGCCACCGTCATTCGCTCCCGCGCCGGCGACTGCCCTTCTCCTCCGGAAGGTGAGAATGTGACCGAGCAAAACGAACGCGCCTGCCGGGTCGCCCTGGTCACCGGAGCGGCCGGCGGAATCGGAACCGCCGTGGCACGTGCTCTCGCGGCCCGGGGAACCGTGGTGGCGGCCGTGGACAAGAATCCCGATCGACTGACCGAGCTTGTGGATAAACTGGCGACCGACGGGCTCAAAACCGTCGTATTCCCCGCCGACGTAACCGACAGCGGCCTGATGGACGAGATCGTCGAGCGGATCGAGACCGAACTCGGCACCATCGACCTGTTGGTGAACGCGGCCGGAGTAATGCACACCGGTGCCGCAACAGCCATGTCCGACAGGGAATGGCGGGCGATCTTCTCGGTCAATCTCGATGGTGTCTTCCACTGTTCCCGGGCCGTCGCCGCGCGTATGAAAGAACGCGGCGGAGGCGTCATCGTGACCGTCGCCTCGAATGCCGGCCGGATACCCCGGATACAGATGGCCGCCTACGGCGCCTCCAAGGCGGCCGCATCCCTCTTCACCAAGTCACTCGGGCTGGAACTGGCGGAACACGGAATCCGTTGCAATGTGGTGTCGCCCGGCTCCACCGACACCGACATGCTGCGTTCGCTGTGGTCGGCGGAATCGGACCGGAAGCTGACGATCGACGGTTCGACGGCCGCCTACAGGACCGGAATTCCGCTGCGCCGCATCGCGGAACCCGGTGACATCGCGGACGCCGTCCTCTTCCTCGCCTCCGACCGGGCCCGGCACATCACCATGCAGGATCTGTGCGTCGACGGCGGCGCCATTCTGGGAGTGTGAGGAAAGGACATGAGCATTCCCGCCATCGCGCCCTATCCGATGCCCACCGCCGCCGATCTGCCGAAGAACCGCGTCGACTGGCGGGCGGACCCGGACCGGGCCGTCCTCTTCCTCCACGACATGCAGGCGTACTTCCTCGCTCCCTACGACCCCGGCAGCACCCTGTACGGCGAACTGCTGGCCAATATCCGCGCCCTGCGCGAGCGCGCGGCCGCTCTCGGTATGCCGGTGGTCTACTCGGCCCAGCCCGGCGACATGGACCGCGAACAGCGCGGCCTGCTCCACGACTTCTGGGGCCCGGGCATGTCCGCGCGCGAGCACGACACCGCGATCGTCGAGCCTCTGCGGCCGGCCGACAGGGATCTGGTCCTGACCAAATGGCGCTACAGCGCCTTCGTCCGCTCGGAACTCCGGGACGTGATCAAGAATTCCGGGCGGGACCAACTGATCGTATGCGGCGTCTACGCCCATGTCGGCTGCCTGATGACCGCGGTCGACGCCTTCAGCTCCGATATCCAGCCGTTCCTGGTCGCGGACGCCGTCGCCGATTTCACCGCCGGCCACCACCGCTCCGCACTCGACTATGCCGCTCAATGCTGTGCGGCGGTCCACACGACCGAGCAGTTACTCGATTTCCTGGCCGTTCCGTACGAGGGGTGATGCGCCCATGAGTGCCACGGAAACCTTCCGTGTCGACACCACGACCGATATCGCCGCCGACCCCGCGACCGTGTTCGCCTATGTCAGCGACCTCACCAGAAGCGGGGACTGGAGCCCCGAGTGCCGGGGCGGTCGGTGGAGTTCCGGAGATCCCGCCACCGTCGGTTCCGTCTTCACCGCACGCAACCACCGCGAGCCGGAAGTGGTCGGCTGGGCACCGGTCGTGCGCGGGGAATGGACCACCGAATGCGAGGTTCTGGAGTCCACCCCGCCGAGGGTGTTCAGGTGGGCCATGCGGGACAGCGGCGGTCGGGCCCAGGAGAGCGTATGGTCGTTCACGGTCGCGCCGACGGCGGAGGGCAGTTCGCTGACCCACGCCTTCTGGATGGGTGAACTGACCGAAGGTATGCGGGGAATTCTCGCCAGGATGAGCGACGACGAGATACCGAAGTTCCTCGACGCCTGGGCGGACAAAATCCACGGCGATATGCGGCAGTCGCTCGCCCGTATCAAGGACCAGGTGGAATCCGCCTCCTGACAGCAGAACAACCAACGGCAGAACGGCAATCGGCAGGGCTGAACGCGGACGCACGTGGAAGGTGACACCATCGTGATTCTGCAACGCATCGGGAACAGGGGGCTGTTCCTGGGGTCTTTCTTCGACGGCGCCGCCAAGAAGAGCCCGTACCAGAGAATCACCCTCGACCACGAACTCGACATCGCACCGGAGCTGGGCAGCGACCTCACCGTCTACGCCTGCGCGAACCTCGTCGCCGAAATGGCCTCCGCGCTTCGCGATCTGAACGTCCGCCCGGGCGACAAGGTCGCCGTCTACAAGCAGGACTGCTTCGACATCTTCCTGCTCACGTGTGCGGTCGCCCGCATCGGCGCGGTCCCCGTCGCCCTTTCGCCGAGCCTCCAGGGCGAGACCGTGGCACAACTGCTGGACCGCTGCGACCGACCCCTTCTGATCACCGACGAGAAGAAACTGGCGGACGAACTGCCGCCGTCGGCGGCCAAGCGCTGCGCACGTGTCTTCCTGGTGTCCGGCGAGGCCGAAGGCACCATCCCGCTCCGGCGGGACCCCGAGGCGCACCTGCGGCCCTTCACCAGGACCCGGACCACAAGCCCCGCACTGCTCACCCACACCTCAGGCACCACGGACGTCCCCAAACTCGTAGTTCACACCGCCCGTTCGCTGCGCGCCCGGTACCGTCCGCAGGCGCTCGGCGCCCGGCTGCTGATACGCGGCCGCGAAACCCTCGCCGTGCGGGTCTCGTTCGTCCACTCGCGGCTGGTCACCGCGCTGGCCATCGCGCTGAAGCGCGGCTTCCCGATCGTCATCACCAAGGACGCCGCGCCGGAGCGGATCGCCGACATCTTCGCCGAGGCCAGGCCCGGCGTTCTGGAGGCCCACCCCAACACCTTCGTGGAATGGGAGCCGTTGGCCGACGACCCGCGCGGTCCGCTGTCCAACGTGCTGGCCCTCAGCTCCACGTTCGACGCCATCCACCCGCGGACGGTGCACAGGATCCTGGGCGCCTCCCGCCGCCGGCGCCCCTTCCACCTCCAACTGTACGGCCAGAGCGAGATCGGCCCGACCGTCGGCCGGGCCACCTCCCGGCGGCGCGCGATGTCCGCCGACGGGCGGTGCGTCGGCTTCCCGTTCCCGGGGATGACGGCGATCCGGGTCGTCGACCGCGACGGCCGTACCCCCGGCCCGGGCGACCCCGGCTTCATCGAGGTGCGCTCGGACGGCCGGGCGCTCACCTACTTCGGTGAGGAGGCGCGCTTCCAGCGTCAGCTCAACGACGGCTGGTGGCGGATGGGCGACGTCGGCCACCGCACCCGGTGGGGCTGCCTGCACATTTCCGACCGCGAGGTCGACGTCATCCCCGGTTTCGGCAGCGCGCTGGAGGCCGAGGACGTGCTGATGTCACGGCTCGACGCTCTCCTGGAGGTCGTGGTCGTCCCCGGTCAGGAGGGCGCGCCGACCCCGGTCGTCGTCACTCGGGACGGCGCTCCGCTGGACCCCGCCCGCTGGGCGAAGGCCACCGCCGGACTCCCCGCGATGCGCCTGCCCGTTCAGCTGAGCCTGGCCGAACTGCCGCGCACCGCCACCGCCAAGGTGCGGCGGCTGGAACTGGCCCGTCGGCTGTGGGCCCCGGGTCCCGGCACCCAGCCGACCACGTGAAGGGGAAGTTCACCTTGTCGCAACGTAAAACAGCCGACCACGAGCGTCTCTTAGGCTGGCTGGACGATCCGTCCGACGACCGCGGGATGCGGTTCCGCCTGGACGACGGCTCCTGGCAGCGGCTCACCTACCGCGAACTGGCCGTGCGGACCCTGGGCGCCGGTGCGGCGCTCGCCGACGCGGGGGTGCGCCCCGGCGATGCGGTGCCGCTGGTGGTGCCGGGCGGGGAGGACTTCGTCACACAGTTCTTCGGGCTGCTCGCGATCGGCGCCACCCCGTCCGTGCTGCCCCTGCCGCTCGCCCTGCGTGCAGGGGAGGGCTATCAGAGCCAGTTGAAGGCCATCACCGCCCGTATCCATCCGCGCCACGTCATCGCGGACCCGCGCTTCCACGACATCGTCGCGGAGAACGTCGCCCGGATCGGCGGTGGTACCGAGGTGCTGGCACCGCGCCACACCGACCGCCCCGAGGAAGCACCGCGTGCCCGGGGCGACCTCGCGGTCCTCCAGTTCACCTCCGGCTCCCGGGGTTCCCCGCGCGGACTGCGCATCTCCGTCGCCAACATGGCCACCAACCTGCGGATGATCCAGAGCTGGATGAACCCGGTCGGCCACGGCGCGGTGACCTGGCTGCCGCTCTACCACGACATGGGGCTGGTCGGCGGGCTGCTGGGCGCACTGACCCTCCAGGTGGAGCACGCGCTGATGCGCCCGGAGCAGTTCGTCCGTGACACCCCCGGCTGGCTCGCCGAGTACGGCCGCACCCCGTTCACCTGCATGTGCATGCCCAACTTCGGCTTCGAGCGGGTGCTGGCGACGGTCCGCCCCGAACACCTCGAAGGGCTCGACTTCTCCGCGCTGACCGCCGTGGTCAGCGGCGCCGAGCGGATCGACCCCGCAGTGCTCGCGCGATTCGCCGCCCTGCTCGGCCCGTACGGCTTCGACGTACGGTCGCTGATGCCCGCGTACGGCCTGGCCGAGGGCACCCTCGCCGTCACCGGCGTCGGCAAAGGGGAGCTGCCCCGGCTGGTGCGGGCCGGCGGCCTGGAGCGGCGCCTCGGCGAGAAGGTGGACGTGCGGGAGGTGGCCGAGCTCGGCACCGAGCCGGTCGCCGAACCCTGGAGCTGGCAGGTCAGTTGCGGCCCGCCGCTGGAGACCGCGAGCGTGGAGATCCTGGACGACGAGGGGGTTCCGCAACCGGAGGGCGTGCTCGGCGAGGTCTTCGTCCAGGGCCCCTCGGTCGCCGACGGCTATGTGGACGCGACCCTTGAGGACCTGGCCAAGCTGGGCGGCGGCAGGCTGTACACCGGTGACGCCGGATTCCTGCTGGACGGCGAGCTGTACGTGATCGGCCGGCTCGGCGACAGCGTGAAGATCAACGGCCAGAACGTCTTCGTCGAGGACATCGAACTGGAACTCGTCGCCTCCGGTGCCGTCTCCCGGCGCTACGCGACCGTCGTCGCCGGGACCGTGCGGGGCGAGCCGAGGGTGCTGGTGGTCACCGAACGACCGCTGGGCGACCGGCTGGACGACGCGCTGTCCGTCGTGACGTCGTTCACCGGTGACGCGGGGCGCGCCGAGGTGCTGACCGTGAAGCGGGGGACCATCCCCCTGACCTCCAGCCGAAAGCCCCGCCGCCGCTCACTGTGGCTGGCGTACCTGGCGGGTGAACTGAAGGAGCGTAGCGAGTCGTGAGTGTTGTGGCCGCACCGGCGAAGACCTCCCGCCTCTTCGCGGCGGGGCCGTTCGGCGAGCGGGTGGAGAAGGCCCGGAACAGGGTCGCCGGACTGTTGCGGCAGACCTTCGAACCGGTCGCGGAACGGGCCGAGACCGAGGGCCTGTTCCCCCGGGACGCCCTGACCAGGCTCGGCGCCGCCGGGCTGTTCCAGGAACGTTGGGACGGGGCCGACGGCGTTGACCCGTACGGCGATCCCGGCCTCGGCGTGATCATCGCCGAGGAGAGCGGGCGGCTCGGACACGCGAGCCTGTCGGTCGGGCTCAGCCTGCACTGCGAGACGGTCCTGTCGATCCTCACCCGGTTCGGCGACACGCCGTTGCTGGCCGCGTACCGGGCCGAGGCACTCGAAGGACGGCTCGTGGGCTGCCTCGGCGCCTCGGAGCCGGCCGGCGGCTCGGACCTCAACGGCGTGCGTACCGTCGCCCGCAGGACCCCCGGCGGCTGGCGGGTGACCGGCGAGAAGAAGTACCTGTCCCTCGGCCTGGTCTGCGATGTCGCCCTGCTCCTGTGCCGCCTGGACGAGGGCTCGGGACCGGTCGCCGGACGGCTCGGTCTGCTCGCCGTGCCCGCGTCCGGGCTCACCCCCCGCAAACGGCTCAGCAAGGCCGGCACCGCCGCGCTCGACACCACCTGGATGGTGGTCGACACCGAGGTCGCCGACGAGGCACTGGTCGGCCGGCCAGGCGGCGGGCTGCTGGTCGCGACCTGGGGGCTGAACCACGAACGGCTGTCCATCGCCGCCCAGGCCGTCGGCGGCGCCGCCCGCGCCATCGCACTGGCCACCGCCCACCTCCAGCGCCGCGAGCAGTTCGGCAAACCCCTCATCGAGCAGCAGGCGCTGCGGCTGCGGCTGGCCGAACTGTCCTCCCGGCTGGTGGCGCTGCGCTACGCGGTCTATGCCGCCGCGCAGGGCGTACCGGTGCCGGGCGCGTGCGGTACCCGGGAGATCGCGGCACTGAAGACCACCGCGGCCCGGTTCGTCGAAGAGGTGATGAGCGAGTGCCTGCACCTGTTCGGCGGCCCCGGCTATCTGGAGGACGAGACGCCCATGGCCCGCATGTGGCGCGACTCCCGGCTGGCCCGGCTCGGCGGCGGGACCGACGAGATGATGTGGGAGCTGGTCGCCGGCGGACTGGTCCCCGACCACGCCGCCTACGACGAGAGTGTCGACCTCGGATGAACGTGCTGCTGACCGGAATCACCGGACAACTCGGAACGGCGGTCGCCGAGATCGCCCCCCGGCGCGGTGCCCGGGTCGTGCCGCTGGTGCGCCGCGCACGCCCCGGCCAGGTCCCGTTCGAGCGGGCCTTCCCCTCGCTTGCCTCCGCCAAGGTCACCGGCGATGTCCGTGAACCGTTCTGGGGTCTCGGCGAAGCCGATCTGGACGAGTTGTCGGACAGCGTCGACGCCGTCGTCAACCTCGCCGGGGACACCAACTGGGCGGGCAGCGGCCGAGACCTGTACGCGGTGAACGTCCTGGGCGCCCGCAACGGCTACGACGTGGCCCGTGAACTGCAACGCCGCTCCGGCCGCAGGGTCGTCTACACCTACGCGTCCTCGATCTTCGTCGCGGGCGGCACCCTCGGGCGGATCGCCGAGAACCCGCTCGCCCCCGACCGCCACCGCACCGCGTACGAGCACAGCAAATGGCTGGCCGAACGGGAGCTGGAGCGGGAGCACGGCCCCGGCGACCCCGACATCCTCATCAGCCGGGTCGCCGCGCTGCTCGGCGACTCACGGACCGGCGCGACCCGCAAGCGCAACTCGCTGTATCTGCTGGCCGAACGGTGGGACGAGCTGCCGGGCCGGGTGCTGCCCGCGATGCGTGGCGCCAAGGTCGACGTCCTGCCGCGCGATGTGGCGGCCGGGACACTACTGGACGCGGTGGCGGGACTGCATCGCTCGGGACCGCATCCCGAGCCCGTCATCACCCACCTCGCGGCCGGGGAGCGGGCCCCGACCATCCGCGGCCTGCTGGAGGTGGCGCGCGCCCTGTCGCCGCTGTCCTTCGGCACCTGGCTGCGGCTCGTCCCGGCCTCCGCCGAGCAGGTGCTGTGGCTCTCGGCCAACGCCGAGCGCTTCCTGCCGCTGTCCCAGGCATGGCGCAACAGCGTCGTCGGGCTGCGCTACATCGGGCTCGACCGGGTCATGGAGCGCGGGCGGCTGGCCGAGCTGGTGGACGGGCCGCTGCCCGAACCCTCCACCGAACTGCTCGCCCGGCTGCTGTTCGATCTCCCGGCGCCCCAGCGGCCACTGGCCCCCGCCGACAGCGGATTGTCGAGGTTCCTGGCATGAACGTGTTGATCCTGGGCGGCTCCGGATTCCTCGGCACGGCAGTGGCGCAGGCGTGTGTACGGTCCGGTGCCTCGGTCCGGGTGCTGTCGCGCGGCGGCCGCACCACCGTCGGCGAGGGTGTGCGCGGCGACGTACGGATGCCGCGGCTGGGCGTGCCCGCCGCCGATCTGGCCCGGATCCGGGCGGAGACCACCCATGCCGTGTGCTGCTTCGGATCCGTCTCCTGGACCTCCGGGCCCGGCGAGGTGCTGGAGACCCACAGCGCCGGGACCCGCTCCGCGCTGGCCTTCCTGCGTGAACTGCCGGAACTGCGGCAGGCCGTGCACGTCTCCTCGCTGCTCGCGCTCGGCCGGGCCGAGGGGCGGATCACCAACCGCGAGCTGTACACCGGCCAGCGGTTCCGCAACTGGTACGAGTACGGCAAGTACTGCGCCGAACGGCTGGTGCGGGACGCGCCCGACCTGCCCGTCGGTGTCGTCCGTTTCGGCCCGGTGCTCGGGCCCGACCCGCGCGGCGGGCGGCCCGACACCGGGCACGGGCTGCCGATGGCGTTCCCGCATCTGCTCGCGGGCTATCCGGTGCATCTGGCCCGCCGCGGCGACTTCCCCTGCTGGATCACCGATGTGTCCTCGGCGGCGGAGATCGTGCTCAAGGCCCTGAACACCCCCATCGGGCGGGCGACCTGGACCTGGTTCGATCCGGCGATGCCCACCCTCGGCGAGGTCTTCACCGAGGTGTGCCGGCCCTGGGGCGTGGTCCCGAAACTCGTGGAGGCCCGGCCGCTCGGCCGGTTCACCCGCCTGATCGGCGAACGCCTCGGCACCCCACGGGAGTTGGCCGAGTACGCCGAACCCTGGTTCGACCTGGACGTGGGTGTACTGAAGGAGATCCCCGAGCCCTGGCCGGCACCCGCCCCCGACTACCTGGGCGCGACCGGCGAGGCGCTGCGGGGCGACACGGCAGGGAGGGCCCTCGTATGACCGGGCAGGGCTCCCGTGCGACGGGACGACCCGTGTCGGTGGACACCGACCCGCATCCGTACTTCCGCGTCTACTCGGCGGGCAACTTCGGCGAGGTGGCTCCCCAGCGGCTCTCGCCCATGTCCTGGTCGCTGGTGGGCGATCCGATGGAACGCGGCACCCGCGCCCTGGCACAGCGGCTGTGGGGCCGCCCCGCCTGGGCGGAGGGCGGCCACTACGTCTTCGTCGGCTACTTCGGCTGCCGCCCGTACCACAACCTGGCCGCGTACTGTCATCTGTCCGCCTCCATCCCCGGCCTGCGGCCGAGCGACGTGACCGACGCCTACTTCGAGGGCGTCGACTCCCCGGCGGAACTCACCGCGCTGCGCTCCGGCCGGACCCGGCAGTGGGCCGGCGCCGCCAGACTGCTGCGTGAGATGCGGGACGTCGGGCCGCGGCTGCGGGCCCTGGAGGAGCGGGTCGCCGAGTTGGAGTGGGGGCTGCGTGCCGCGACCACCGCGGACAGCCCGATCGCCCTGTCCGGGGTGTTGCGGGACGCGCTGCCCGTCCTGGAAGAGGCGTGGGCGGTGCACATCCTGACCACCTCCGGGCTGGTGCCGGTCCGGGCACTCCAACGCCGCGTATACGGCAGGCTGCTGCGGCACGGCGAGGAGCTCGCGCACTGGCTCACCCGGCCCCGGGAACTGGTGTGGGACCGGCTGCACACCGCGGCGTCCACCCTGGATCCCTTCGGGCCCGGCGACTTCCTCGCCTCGTCGTTCTACGAGGTGGCGGACGAGCAGCTGCCCTGGCAGGACTACGCCGTACGGCACAAGCAGGTGGCGGGCGGCAGCGGCGAGGCGGCGGTGGTGCCCATCGATCCGGCCGAGGCGCTGGCCGGGATGGTGTCCCCGTGGCGCGGCCGCACCGTACGCGCGCTGGCGGTCGCGGTCGGCGAGATGATGGCCGGACGCGAGCACTCCAAGTCGCTGGCGATGCGCACCCTGCACCTCTACCGGCGACTGCTGCCGGCGCTGGCGGCCTCGCTGGGCGAGGACGCTGAGCAGCTGTGGCCGTACCTGACGCTCCGGGAGTTCACGGACCTGGCGACCCGGCCCGGACTGGTCGAGCGGGCCCGGCCGCGGATCGAGGCGTGCCGGGCGGCGCTCGCCACGCCGATGCCCGAACACCTGGACCTCAGTGGCGACGACGGCGTGATGCGCCCGTGGCTCAGCCAGGCGTCCCAGGGTCTGCGCGGTGTGGCGCCGGGGATCGGCGCGGGCACGGTGATGACACCGGACGGCGAGCTGCCCGACGAGCCGGTGATCATCGTCTGCTCGTCGGCGGACGCCGACATCGCCCCGCTGCTGCCGTTCGCCGACGGCGTGCTCAGCGAGCGCGGCAGCGATCTGTCGCACATCGCCATCCTCTCCCGCGAGTACGGGATTCCGTGCGTCGTGGGCTATCCCGGCGCGGCCTCGCTGCCTGCGGGCACGGCCGTGTCCATCAACGGCAGTACCGGAGAGGTGAACATCCTTGACCGTTCCTGACAACACCTCGATCTCGACCTCGACCGAGACGCTGGCAGCGCTGGAAGAGGTCTACGCCAGGGTCAAACGGGTCCGGCGCGACCTGCGTCCGTCGGACCGGATCGTCCAGGACCTGGAAATCGACTCCCTGGCCACGCTGGAGATCCTGCTCGCGCTGGAGGAACGCTTCGGCGTGGCGCTGGTGGACAACCTCCAGGCCGCCAGGATCACGACGGTCGGTGACCTCGTCGCACTGCTCGATGAACTGCGCGCCGGCCGCGCCTCCTGACGCGCCGCACTCGATGACGGCCCCTCATGACGACGGGAGATCCCTTGCTTGCCGACACCGCCGCGTTCGATGTGCTGCACCTGCTGGCCGTCAAGGGGATGGCGCCGGCCGACCCCCTGGTGGCGGGCACCGGGCACGAGCGCGAAGACGTCCTCGCCGAACTGGAGAAACTGCGGGCGGACGGGCTCGCCACCCATATGGAGCGGCGCGGCCTGTGGCGGATCACGCCCGAGGGGAGGGAGCGGCACGCCGCGCTGCTCGACGACGACCTCGCGGACGGCGCCCGGGACCGGCTGCGACCGGGATACGAGCTCTTCCTGCCGGTGAACGACCGGTTCAAGGAGCTGTGCACCCGCTGGCAGCTGCGCGACGGGACGACCAACGACCACACCGACGCCTCGTACGACCGGGCGCGGGTCGCCGAACTCGGCGCGCTGCACGAGGAGGCCGTGCCGGTCGTGGACCACCTCGCCGCCGTACGCCCCCGCTTCGGGCACTACGCCGACCGGCTCACCCGGGCGCTGACCTGCCTGCGCGTGGGTGACCAGCAGGCGTTCACCGGCGTCATGTGCGACTCGTACCACGACATCTGGATGGAACTCCACCGTGATCTGCTGGCCTCGCTGAAGATCGGGCGAGAGGGCGAGGAGCGGGCGGGGGCGCCCCGGTGAGCGGCGCCGACGCGGTCGTCCGGCTCACCGGCGAACTCGGGGACGGCGACCGGAGCGCGGTGGGCGGCAAGGCCGTGGGGCTCGCCGCACTGCTGCGCGCCGGGGTGACGATCCCCGACACCTGGGTGGTGCCGGTCGGCGCGGAGCCCGCCGGCCTCGCGCGGCTCGCGGCCGTGGCACCGCGCTGGGCGGTGCGCAGTTCGGCCACCGTCGAGGACGGGGCGGGCCTGAGTTACGCGGGCATGTTCCGCACCGAACTCGACGTCCCCGCCGACGGGTTGGCAGAGGCGATCGCCGCCGTCCGGGCCTCCGCACGCAGCGGCCGGGTCGCCGCGTACCGGGAACGGACGGCCGTGGAGCCGTGGGACGTGGGCATGGCGGTGCTGCTCCAGCCTTTCCGCGCCCCGGTGCGCAGCGGCCTGTGGCTCGGCCGCGGGCCCGGCCGGGGACGGCTGGAATGGACCGCAGGCAACGGGGAGGCCCTGGTCTCCGGAGCCGTCACCCCCGGGTGGGAGGAGTGGACGCCCCAGGGGTGTACCGCCGGGTCGGAACGAGAGGTGCTGGAGAGCGCCGGACAGCCGGTCGGTGCGGCGTGCGTCGCGGTGCAGGAGGCGCTCGGCGTACCCGCCGATCTGGAGTTCGCGCTGCTCGACGAGGAGCTGATGTGGCTTCAGTTCCGTCCGATGACCGCCACGTTGGGCGAAGCCGACGCGCGGTGCGCCGGGGACGACGGGAAGGTCGTGCACGGCATCGCGGCCTCCGGCGGGCTGGCCACCGCCCGGGGGCTGCGGTTGCGGGACGTCGACGATCCGCGCTGGGAGGCCGGCGCGGTGCTGCTGACGGATCAGACCGATCCGGACTGGGTCGCACTGATGGCGGAGGCCGCCGCACTGGTCACCGCCGAGGGCGGCATGCTCTGCCACGCGGCCATCGTCGCCCGCGAGTTGGGAGTGCCCTGTGTGACCGGCGTGGGCGCGGCGGCGCTGGAACGGCTGGCGTCCGGCCGCCCGCTCGCGGTCGACGGCTCGACGGGAACGGTGGCGGTCCTGTGAACCCGGTACGCGCGGAGCTGGCCGATCTGGCCGACGAGCAGCGGGAGTTCGCCGCGCTGTTGGAGACCCTCGGGGACACGGACTGGCACCGTGCCTCCGCGGCGGACGGCTGGACCGTGGCCGACCAGGTGGCGCACCTGGCCGACACCGAGGAGGTCGCCGTGGACACGCTGGCCGACGGGCCGCGCGCGTTCGCGGAGACCGTGCCCCGCTATCCGACGGCCGAGGACTTCACCGCCGCCGGCTGCCGCCGGGGCGACGGACTGTCGCCCGAGGACCTGACCGCCTGGTGGGACCGCGCCGGTACGAGGAGCCGCCTGCTGATGGCCGAGCACGCCCCCACGGACCGCGTGGCCTGGGGCTTCGGTATGACCGCGGAGACGTTCGCGACCGCCCGGCTCATGGAGCACTGGGCGCACGGCCTGGACATCCGCGACGCCCTGGGGCTCCCGGTGGACGAGGCGGCGCGACTGCGCCGGATCGCCGACCTCGGTCACTCCACCCTGCGCTACGCCCTGGCCCGGGCCCGGGTGCCCTGGCCCCAGGGCCGCACGCTGCGGCTGGAGTTGGTGGCGCGGGACGGCACCGGCCATGCCGTCGGCCCGGCCGACGCCACCGACGTGCTGTCCGGCCCGCTGCTTGCGTGGTGCCGCGTCGCGACCCGGCGCTCGCGCGGCACCCCGGCCGCGCTGAGAGCCGACGGCGAGCTGGCCGAGCTGGCCCTGCTGCACGCACGCGCCTATCTGTGACGGAGCGGTAGTGTGACGGCATGGTCAAGGTGGAAAAAGAACAGACAATCTCCTGTACACCGGAAGCCTTTCTCGACTTCGTGCTCGACATCGAACGGTATATCGAGGTCGATGACAAGATCGGTGCGATCTCCTGGGTGCGCAGGGAGGGAAACCTCACCGAATTCAAGTTCCAGCCCAGGCTGCCCGGTCTGCCCCTTCCGGAGCCGAAAGCCGTGGCCCAGATGCGGCTCACGCCGGGGCAGTGCATCGATATCCGGCTGGCTCCCTTGCCGCTCAACAAGTTCAACCACCGCATGGCCCAGTTCAGCGCGCGGTTCTCCTGCGAGCCGGTGGACGGCGGCATCCGGGCCACCCGCATGATCTCCTTCCGGTTCAATCCCTTTACGCGCTGGATGCTTGATCCGGTGCTCAAACGCACGCTGCCCGGTTCGGTCGAGCGGGAACTGCGGCTGAGCAAGCAGATTCTGGAACGAGGCGAAAGCGGCTAGCCTCTGATGCGTGACCGCGCGCAGTTCGACGACAGGGGAAACCCATGGCGATATCGGCGGACAACCACACTCCGGACGCGACCGGGGAACGGTATGCGCATGTGATCGTGATCGGCGCGGGCTTATCGGGTATCGCCGCCGCGGTCAAACTGAGTCGCGGCGGTATCACGGATTTCCTGCTCCTGGAGAAGGCCGACCGCGTCGGCGGGACCTGGCGGGAGAACACCTATCCGGGCTGCGCCGTCGACATCCCCTCGCCGATCTACTCCTTCTCCTTCAACCCCAATCCCGGCTGGAGCCGGAATTTCGTCGGCCAGCCCGAGCTGCTGTCCTACATCGAGGACACGGTCGACAAGTTCCACCTGGCGCCCGCGCTGCGCTTCGGCACCGAACTCCTCGAAGCCGTCTGGTCCGAGGAGCGCCGGCGCTGGCTGCTGGAGACCAGCAGGGGGCGCTTCGCCGCCCAGCACGTCATCTTCGCCTCCGGTCTGCTCCACGAGCCGGTCATCCCCTCTCTCCCCGGCCTGGACGGCTTTCCCGGCGAGATGTTCCACTCGGCCCGCTGGAACCACGACGTGGACCTGACCGGAAAGCGGGTGGCCGTCATCGGCACCGGCTGCTCGGCCATCCAGCTCGTGCCGGAGATCCAGCCGCTGGTGCACAGGCTGTACGTCTTCCAGCGCACCGCCGCCTGGGTCATGCCCCGGCTCGACTTCCGGGTCCCGCGGGCCGTGCAGCGGCTGTTCCGGTCCGTACCGGTCACCCAGCGGCTGTTCCGCGGTATCTGCGACGGCTTCCTCAAAGCGCTCGCGCTCGTCGTGCGCCGCGCGAGCGTCGCCCGGCTGCTCACCCCGGTCGGCAAACGGATCCTCAAACGCCAGGTCCCCGACCCGGAGTTGCGGGCCCGGCTCACCCCGGACTTCACCATCGGCTGCAAACGGCTGCTGCTGTCGAACACCTATCTGCCCGCTCTGACCCGGCCCAACGTCCAGCTCGTTCCGCACGCCCTCGCCGGAGCCGACGGCCGTGAGCTGATCGCCGCGAACGGCGAGCGCGTCGAGGCGGACGTCATCATCTTCGGCTCCGGCTTCGAACTGCGCCATCCGCCGATCGCCGAACGGATCCGGGGACGCGACGGCCGCCTGCTGTCCGAGGCCTGGACCACCAGCAGCCCCGAGGCGTACCGGGCGACCACCCTGCCCGCCATTCCCAACGGCTATCTGCTGCTCGGCCCCAATATCGTCATGTACAACTCGCTGCTCGCGCTCGCCGAGACTCAGCTCGATTACATCGTCGACGCGATACGGACCGCACGAGACCGCGGGATCGACGCCCTGGAGATCCGGCCCGAGCCGTTCCGTTCGTTCAACGACGAGGTGCAGCGCGGTCTCGCCTCGACCGTCTACAACAACGGCGGCTGCACCAGCGTCTATCTCGACGAGAAGGGCAAGAACTTCGTCACCTGGCCATGGTCCACCAAAAGGCTGCGCAACGACCTGGCCCGCTTCGACATCGAAAACTATGCGACGACCCTCGCGGAGCGCTGAATGTACGACTACACCCAGCCCCTAATTCGCAGCGAAGCCAGCCGGGCGAAGGTGCGGCAGCGGACGGTCATCGATCTGCGCGGCCAGGAATGGACCCTGCTGCCGGACGTGTTCTCCCCGGCCGATTCCAAGTCCAGCCTGGCCCATCTGGAGCTGCTGGAATTCCCGGTCGGCGGCACCTTCCTGGAAATCGGCTCCGGCACCGGACTGATCGCCGTCAGCGCCGGACTCGCCGGCTGCCGCGCCGTCTACGCCACCGACCTCAATCCGGCGGCGGTCAAGAACACCGCGCTCAACGCGGAGCACTTCGGAGTCGCGGACAAGGTGACCTGCGTACAGAGCGACCTTTTCGACGCGCTCCACAACGCACCCGCGTTCGACGTAATCTACTGGCACTCCAACAATGTGTGGGCGCCGCCGGAGCTCGAGATCAATGTGCACGAGCTCGCCTATGTCGACCCCGGATACGAGTCACACCAAAGGTACTTCCGTGACGCGAAGCGCCATGTGGCGCCCGGTGGACGGGTGTTGATCGCGCTGAGCAGCCGGGCCGGCCGCGCCGAACTGGAAGAGCTGGCGGCGGCCGAGGACCAGCGCCTGACCACCGTCGCCTCCACCACTGTGCAGGAGCCCGAAGGCCCGGTGGTCTACGAACTGCTGGAGGTCGTTGCCCTGTGAGGCCCCTGCCGCGAGGCCGCGTGTAGTTCACCGGAACCGTCCGAGAAGAGGCCACCCTTGATCTTCGACAAGCTGCTGAGTCTGCCCAGCGACGCCGAACCCTTGATCGTCGATCACCAGCCGGTCATCGTCGCCGCCGAGGACGACAAGATCCCACCGAGCGAGATCGCGGACGCCGCCACCCGCACCGCCACCGCCCTCCGTTCCCACGGCCTCGTCCCCGGGCAGCGGTGCATCGTCTGGCTGGAGTCCCCGACCGACATCATCGTCGCCTACGCCGCCATCACCGCGCTCGACGCCGTGCCCGTTCTCCTCAGCCCGACCCTCCCGGGCCCGGTAGCCGCCTCGATGGTGGAGAACGTCTCCGGCATCACCGCCGTCATCGCCACCGACGAGCGGCTCGCGACGAGTGAGAAGACCTTCCCGGGCATCGGCCGCTTCATCGACTGGCGTGACATCGCCGCCGAACTGCCCGGCCACAAAAGGATTTCCCGGCGCCGCGAGGTGGCTTCCGACGCCGCCTACGTCATCGTCCACACGTCCGGCACCACCGGCACTCCCAAGCTGGCCGAATGCTCCAGCGCCAGCATCCGGTTCAACGCACGGGTGCAGGCGGTCATCCACTGGCTGTCCCGGCTGGACGGGCATCTCGCCCTCGCCATCTCCCCGGTGCACGGCCGGACCGTGGTCGGCATCCTCGCCGCCCTCATGCGCAAGGCGCCCCTCATGCTGCTGCAGGACGACTCCCCGCAGAACGTGGACCGGATGCTCAAGCGGCACCGCCCCGTCTACCTGGAGACCCACCCCAACACCTTCCGCGCCTGGCAGCACCTGTCACCCGGTGGCGCGTTCCGTTCGATCCGCTTCTTCGGCGCGGGATTCGACGTCATCCACCCCGACACGGTCAGCGCACTGCTCAAAGGGTCGGATCACCGATTCGCCGTCTGCGTCGAGGTGTACGGGCAGAACGAGACCGGTCCCATCGCCATCCGCAGCCACCTGAAAGGCACACAGAAGCCGGTACGCGCGCTGCGCCGGCTCCGGCGCTCCAAGCTGCTCCGCGGCCATCCCGCCGGGCCGCGCTTCCCGTTCTGCCGGGTCCGCATCGTCGACGACTCAGGGCGGACGGTACCGGCCGGCACCCCCGGACGCATGGTGGTGAACACCCCCGGCGTCTTCTCCGGATACATCAACCGGCCGGACCTGACCTCCAAGAACTACCCAGACAACCGCTGGTGGGACACCGGCGACTGGGGAACCAAATCGCGCACCGGCCGCATCACCCTGATCGACCGCCAGGTCGACAAGGTCTCCGGCGCCATCAGCGGCATCGGCATCGAAGACATCCTGCTGGAGAAGTTCCCCGAGTTCCTGGAACTCGTCGTCCTCGAAATGGACGGCACCCTCCAGCCGGTCCTCTCCCTGCGTCCCGGCACCGAATTCCGGCAGCGGGCCTGGGAGTCCGCGTCCGGCCGACTGGCGAAGATGACCGAGCCCGTCATCATCCCCGACCGCGACTTCCCCCGGACCGTCACCGGGAAGATCCAGCGGGAGCAGCTGAAGAAGACGCTGGCCGACCAGAGCCTTTCCGTACGCCTTTGAGGGAGCGTTCGCATGACCGCCACCAGCGCACCCGGCGCTGCCAAGATCCCGGTCGCCACGAAAGCCGTCGGATACGTCCAGCTCGGCAAGGTCCGGATCTACCACCACGCCTACGGCTGGATCCTCGCCCTGCTCCTGCTGCGCCTGGACGGCCGGGTCGGCAGCGACACGGCGGCCGCGCTCGCCCTGACGCTGCTGATGGTGCTCGCCACCCAGTGGAGCGGGGGCGCCGCCGATGATCTCGGCGGCTTCCGGGACGGCAGCGACGCCCGCAACTACGCGGGCAGGCCACCCGCCACGGTCGCCAAGAAGCCGCTGCTCACAGGGGTGTTGACGGAGTCCGAGGCGGTCCGGTTCGGCATCGTGATGTGGGTGATCGCGATCGCGGCGGGGCTCGCGGCCGTGGTCAGCCTGGACGGCGGGGCACCGCTGGCGGCCGTGCTGGTGATGCTCGTGGGACAGATCGCCTCGGTGCAGTACTCGATCGGGTTGAAGCTCAGCTATCTGCCGTGCGGTCTGGAAGTCACCATCTTCTACGTCATCGGCTGTATCGGCCTGGTGCCGTACTGGCTGATCGCCGGGCAGGTCACGACCGAAGCCCTGATCACCGCCGCGCTGGTGGCCCTGTGGTTCCTGCAGATCGTTTCCTATGGGAACGCCTCCGACAAGCAGGGCGACTCCGAGGTGTCCCGGCACACCATGGCGGTCATCCTGCCGCCCAAGGCGTTCAAGGTGTTCCTGTCCCTGCTCTACGCCGCCGGCGTCACCCTGCTGATCCTGCTGTTCACCACGACGCGGTTCGACCCGCTCCTGGGGCTGACCGTCGTGCCGGTCGTCGTGCTCCACGCCGCGCAGCTGTATTACGGAGCCGGAAAGGAAGAGTGGCGCAAGGCGCGCTTCATCGGACTGAGTTCGGTCGATCTGGGCTGCCTGGGACTGGCGCTCGCCTTCGTTCTCGCAGCATGACGACATGAGGGACAGGACCGGGAGAGCACCGCGGTGAACGGCGGCGGCATGACAGCGGCCTACATCACCGGCTTCGGCGGAGCGGACGACATCCGGATCGGTCGGCTGCCTCTGCCCGTGCCCGGCCCGGACGAAGCGCTCGTCCGGGTCGACGCGGTGGCCGCCAACCACGTCGACACGTTCGTCCGCTCCGGTGCCTACGCGACCGACGTCCCCTTCCCCTTCGTCATCGGACGGGATCTGGCCGGCACCGTCACCGCGCCCGCAGGGCCGTTCGCGCCCGGTGACCGCGTGTGGTGCAACAGCCTTGGCCACAACGGCAGACAGGGGTCGTTCGCCCAGTACGCCGCAGTGCCGGTGGACCGGCTGTACCGGCTCCCCGCCGGGGTCGACCCGGTGCGCGCGGTGGCCGTGCTGCACACGGCGGGCACCGCGCATCTCGGACTGTTCCGCACGGCCCGTATCCAGCAGGGCGAGACGATCCTCGTCCTGGGCGCCGGGGGAGGGGTCGGCAGTGCCGTCGTCCAGCTCGCGGCAGCGGCCGGCACCCGGGTCATCGCCGTGGACCGTGCCGAGAACGCCGTGTGGTGCCGTACCTGCGGGGCGGCCGACGTGCTCGACCGCGCCGACCCGGGGCTGCCCGCGGCCGTCCGCGACCTGGCGCCCGGTGGGGTGGACGTGGTGTGGGACTGCTCCGGGCACCATGACTTCGAGACGACGGTGCCGCTGCTCGCCCGGGGCGGCCGCGTCATTCTGATGGCCGGCCTCCGGACCCGCGCCGTCCTGCCCGTCGGCGCCGTCTACACCCGCGACATCAGCCTGCGCGGCTTCGTCATCAGCAACGCGTCCACGGCCGACCTCGCCGAAGCCGCCGAGGACATCAACCGGGAGCTGGCGCGCGGCCGCCTCACGGGCAGGATCCGGGCCCGGCTTCCGCTGACCGAGGCCGCCCGCTCCCATCGCCTGCTGGAGGGCCGCGAGGGCGCGGGCGCTCCGGGCCGCATCGTGCTTGTCCCCGAAGACCCCGAAGACTCCGATGACCAAGGCTGACAGGAAGGAACGCGCACGTGCCGCGTCTGCTGAGCAAGGAATGGTGGGAACAGCGAGTTCTGCGTATGTACGACTCGTGGCGGGACCCGGTGACCTGGCATGTCACGGCGACCCCGAACGGCCCGGACGACCTGCGGCAGTTCAGGCGGCGCCGCTTCGCCCTGCTCGTCACCTACAAGCGCAACGGTGACGCCGTACCGTCGGCGATGTGGTTCGGGCTCAAGGATGGCCGGGCCTACCTGCGCACCGGCTGCGACTCGTGGAAGGTGCGCCGCATGCGCAACAACCCGCAGGTGCTGTTCGCGCCGTCCAACATCCGGGGCAGGCCGAAGGGCGCGGTCATCCCGTGCACGGCGCGCATCCTGCCGGACGAGGAGAAGCCGCGCGCCGCGGGGATCATCGCGGACGCCTACGGCGCGGGCCGCAAGCTCTACGACCGTACGGTCGCCACCGTCTACGAGGCAGCGGCCTACATCGAGATCACGCCCGATGCCCTGGCCGAGACCAAGACCGAGACCAAGACCGAGAACGCCGAGCCGACGGGGCGGACAGCGGAGGCGCGGGCAGAGCGGGCGCGGGACTGAGTCGCCCTGCCGACGTCCGCCAGGCGCCTCCGGGAGTTCCCGGGAGGCGCCCGGCGGCCTCGCGGCGCGCTGTGCTCAGCGTTCCGCGCCGACCTCGGTCCGGTGCCGAGGCCGGTCCTCGTCCTCCGTCGGGCCCTCGCGCAGCCCGACCTTGGCGTGCAGCGCCCGCAGCGGCTTCGGCGCCCACCAGTTGCCCTTGCCGACCAGCCGCATGAACGCCGGCACCAGGGCACCCCGCACCAGGGTGGCGTCCATCAGGACCGCAAGCGCCAGCCCGATCCCGATCGCCTTGAGATAGACGATGCCCGAGATGAGGAAGCCCAGGAACACGATGGCGATCAGCACCGCCGCCGCCGTGATCATCGAGCCGGTGCGTTCGAGCCCGCGGGCGACCGATGCCATGTTGTCGCCGGTTCTGTCGTACTCCTCCTTGATCCGGGACAGCAGGAACACCTCGTAGTCCATCGACAGCCCGAACGCGATGCAGAACAGCAGCAGCGGCACGGTCCAGGTGATCGAGTCCGTCACCACGAAGTCCCCGACGACGCCTTGCAGATGGCCGTCCTGGAACCCCCAGACCAGCACGCCCAGCGTGGCGCTCAGGCTCAGACAGTTGAGAACCAGCGCCTTGACCGGGAGCAGCAGACTGCCGGTGAACAGGAACAGCACCACGAACGAACTGGCGGCGATCACCGCGAGGGCCACCGGCAGCCGCGCGTTCATGGAGTCGATGGAGTCGGCCAACTCGGCCGCGGGCCCGCCCACCCGGACGTCGTAGGGCGCCGGGAGGCTTCTCAGCTGCCCCACCAGCTCCTGGCCCCGCTCCGACAGTGACTGGTCACGCGGCACCACGGACAGATACGTACTGTCCCCGGTGCCGAACCGGGTCGAGTCGGCCGACGGCCGCCGGACGAGCCGGCCCTCGGCGAAGGTCCCGGCCTCACTGTCCACCCGCGACACCTCGTCGAGCCGCGACAACCGCTCGGCGTACGGGGCCACCTGACGGGCGCCGCGCGCGGGCGTGTCGCTGAGCACCACATTGAGTGCCTGGGTCTCCTGCGCCCGGAAGTTGTCCCGGATGACGTCACCGACCTGCCGGGCCTGGCTGTCGGCCGGCAGTACGCGCTCGTCCGGCAGGCTCAGCCGCAGATCGAGGAAAGGCGCGCCGAGCAGCAGCAGAAGCGCGGTGACAGCGCCCGCGACCGGCAGCGGGAACCGCATGACACCCATGGCCAGCCGGTGCCAGAAGCCCTCCCCGGTCCTCTGCGCCGCGGACTTCGCCGACCGGCGGCCGAGGATCCGCCCCTTCTCGATGCGGTGGTCCAGCACCTTCAGCAGCGCGGGCAGGAAGGTGAGCGAGACGATGGCGGCGAGCAGGGCGGTCGGAATCCCTGCATACGCGAACGAGCGCAGGAAGTAGAACGGGAACACCAGCAGCGCGCCGAGCGCCAGGGCGACCGTCACCGCGGAGAACAGCACGGTACGGCCCGCGGTGCGCAGCGTCATGGCGATCGCCTGGTCGGTGCCGGCTCCCCGGCTCCGCTCTTCCCGGTAGCGCTTGATGAGGATCAGGCTGTAGTCGATGGAGAGGCCGAGCCCCAGGCCGGTGGTGACATTGCTCGCCAGCGCGGACACCTCGGTGACCAGCGTCAGGATCCGGATGACCAGCAGGACGGACAGGATCGTCAGTCCGCTGACCATCAACGGCACCAGGGCGGCGACCACACTGCGGAACACGAACAGCATCACGATCAGCAGCACCGGGAAGGTCACCGCCTCGATCTTGATGAGGTCCTGCTCCGTGGTCTCGGACATCTCCTTGTCGGCGAGGGCGTTGCCGCCCACCCGGACGTCCAGGCCCTGGGGCCTGTGCTCATAGCGGTTCTCCAGCCGCTCGAAGGTGTCCTGCACCTGATCCTCGTCGCCGGAGATCCGGGCCATCAGCAGCGCCTGCAGCCCGTCCTGCGCGCGCAGCGGCGCGGCCTTGGCCGGCGACCAGTAGGAGACGGCCTGCTCGACCCCGGGTTCACGGGCCACCTGCTCGGTGAGCCGCGTGCCCGCGGCGGCGACGGCGGGGGAGTCCACACCCCGTTCGTCGGAAACCAGAAGAACCAGATCCGGGGCTCCCGCCCGGAATCTGTCGTCCATCACCTCCGCGGTCCTCGCCGATTCCGTCGAGTCGTCGATGAACCCGCCGGCGGACAGTTCCTGGATCACACGTCCGCCGAGTGCGCCCGCGATGACCAGCAGGGCTCCGGAGAGATACAGCACGAGTTTGCTGCGGCGGCAGGTGAACCGGGCCAGTGAGGCGAACAATTCGGCTAACCCCTCTCGCGGCGCGGCTGCCTGGACGAGTGGTTCACACGGAGAGCGCGCAGCAGCGTGGACGGAGCGGCCAGGGAACTGGGATGACTGCGCATATAGGTCACCGAGTTGAACCGCACAGCGACCTTCCGGTCCGTGACCGAGGCGTCGGCTATCTGCTCGGCGAACCATTTCGTGAGCCGGTAGCCGCGTGGATACGGGCCATGGACGTCCGGGCGGGCCAGATCGGCGGAGGTGGATATCTGCCAGGCCGCGTCCACCACGACGCGTTGGGTGGCGAAGAAGCCGCGGGTGGGCCTTCGCAGATCCGGTGCGGACCGCAGATAGTCCGACAGGCACGACGCGTGCAGTGCCGCCGACGACATGCCCTGGCCGTAGATCGGGTTGAACGACGCGACCGCGTCACCGACGCTGATCAGCCGCGCCGGAAACCGCTTCAGCAGGTGGTAGTCGCGGCGGCGGCTGTCGGCCTGGTGATAGGTGAGGATGTCGCCGAGCGGCTCGCCCTCGACCGCCTCGCGATAGACCGACGGCAGTTCGCCGCACAGTTTCCGGAACTCCTCCACATCCCGGATCGGCGCCTGCTTGCCGTAATTGGCCAGGGTGATCAGCCAGCGGTCGTCCTCGATGGCGGTGATCGCGCCACTGGCCACCCGCGGCGGGATCGCGGTGGGCGTCCGGTAGGCGATGGCCGCGGCCAGCTCGGGGTCGCTCGTGGTGCGCCGGAAATAGCCGGTGGCATAGTCGATGTCGATAGCCATCCGGCGCATCGCGGGCCGCTCCCAGCCGTCCTTTTCCAGCCAGTCGGCCAGCTTGCTCGCCCGCCCCATCGCGTCGACGACGAAGTCCGCGTCCTCGACCCATTCGTCCCCGACCGAGCCCACGACCGGGCCGCACCGCACCCCGCTGACGGCTCCGCCGCGGAACTCCAGGCCCTTCGCACGGCAAGTGAGCACCTTCACATTGGGCAGCGCCAGGGTGCGGCGGCGCACCAGCGACTCCAGGAACGGCCTGCTGCTCGATATCAGCCCCATCGTCCCGTCGCTGACCTTCGGGACGCCGTCGGCATAGGCCCGGATGGTGTACGGCGACGACACCATGGCGCCACCCGCCTGCGCCTCGTCCTCGAACCCCGGGAACAGCCGCTGGAGTTGCATCCGGCCGCCGTGCATCAGTGTGTGCAACTGCCCGTCGTGCGGGGTGCCCGGCCGCGGCGCCGCGGCGGGGGGTAAGGCATCCCGCTCAATGATCATCACGCTCTCGGCATGGTCCGAGAGCACCCGTGCGGCCAGCAGCCCGGCGAGACTCCCGCCCAGCACCACGGCCCTGCCCATCAACACCTCGGTTCTCGTGATGGGCTCGTCGGTACTGAGCCGGGAGAACACACGGGCAGCGGACTCGAACACGGGAACCTCCAGACCGGTTGCTTTTCATCCAGCCACTGCTGGGAAGGCGCGCGAGTCCGCCCGACGAAGAGGACGAGAGGACGAGAAGAGGACGAGACGAAGAGAGTGCCGTGCACCTGTCCCGATCGATTCCGACGCCCCGCGGCAGCCCGGCATCCCATGCTCCACCGCGCTATCAAGTGGTGCAAGAACGCCCCCGGTTACGCGGGGAGCACGGCGTTCCTTCCTGGCGGAAACAGCACGGTGCAGGCTCTTTCCCCTGCACGACGTCCGCGGTGGCCTTTTCTCGCCCGGGCGTTGGGAGGTAGGTTTCTTCGGGCTGCCCGGGCCTTCCGGAGTTCCTCGGATTCGCCCGCTCCCCGGAGCAGGCCCGCGCGAATGCGGCGGCCGCGGCCGTGCCACCGCTGCCGGACGCGACACCGGAGGCCGTGCGCGACCTGTACGAGCGGGGTATCCGGGAGCAGGTCCACCACCGCGGGTAGCCGGCATCGATCAGGCGGGCGAGCCCTACTTGGGCGGCAGGCTCGCGGCGAAGGTGTGGCCCTCGTCGATCCAGCCGCTCAGGACGGAGTCCTCGGAAAGGGCGGACGAAGCGACCATGATCCAGCCGCGCATGGGACGGCCGGTGAGGTCGAAGACGCGTGCGCCGGGCCGGGCCAGCGCCGCGTCGGCGGCATCGGGCCCCACGCGGACGATGAGATCACCGCCGCTCACCCCGACGGCCATGTTGCCCCGGCAGAGAAAGGCGAGACCCCCGAACATGTGCTTCTCGGCGATCGTGGGATCCGTACCCAGGTGTTCACGGATCCGCTGGGCCAGTCCCTCATCGAACGGCATGCGACATCCTCATTCCCCGTCGGCGCCATCGCGGCCACGGTCGCGCTCGCTCAGTTTGCGTTCGAGGTCGCGCAGGTCATTGCCGATGGAGGAGCGGACCTTCCGCGCCATGAGGGGCGCGGCCAGTCGGTAGTAACGGCCGGCGTCACCCCGGACGCGGATGCGTGCGAGTGTGCCCCGTGGATGCGGGGCGAACGTGTAGGTGACGTGCATGGGCACCGGGCCCGCCACGGACACCATGTCCAGCAGCCGTGGTGGTTCGTACGCGGCGACGCGGAGCACGTAGTTGATGCGCTTGCCGAGGAAGAACGCGGTGCGGGTGACCTCGGCGCCCACGCCGAACCCGCCCTCCGCCGCCTCCCGCGTCAGTTCGGCCGTGCGGATGCCCTGGGTCCACTCGGGATCGTTGCGCCAGTCCGTGGCGTAGCCCGCCACCTGGTCGGGCGGAAGCGGAATCACCCGCTCGGCTGTTTCGTCGATCGTCATGCCGTCGCCTCGGCTTCCTTGCCTGCCGCCTGCCGCCTGCCGCCTGCCGCCTGCCGCCGGGCGTTCAGCCGGTCCAATCAGGATTCCTCCCGCTGGCACCGAGCGCACGGTGGAAGGCGGGCGCGTCGGCGGACACGGGCACCGGCGGGCCGAACGAGCCGTTCGCCCGTGCCTGCTCCGCGAGCTGTTCGACCGCCTCCAGTACGGCCCGGGCGGTCTCGTCGCCGAGCTCGAACTTCCGGCCGGTGGCGCGGGCCAGGTCCCAGCCGTGCAGGGCGAGTTCCTCCAGGGTGATCGCGGCCGCGAAACCGGCGGGCATTTCACCCGGCCCGAATTCGGTGGTGCCTTCGTACGCGGTGGGGTCGGCCCACGCCGCGGCGGTTTCGGTCGCGGACTCGGTGACGGACTGCGGGGACATGGCCGGGGCGGCCGGTGCGGTGGCCTGCGGCTCCTTGCGTGCGGCGCGCGCCGAGGAGGCAAGGATCCCACCCAGGTGGTCGAGGAGTTCGGCGACGGTGAACTTCTCGCACGGGGTACGGGCGTCGAGCTGATCGGCACGGATGCCGGTGACCGTCTCGGCGGCTGCCTCGGCGCATTCCCGGATGGCGGCGGGCAGCGTGGACTGCGTGGTGTTCATGAGTTCTCTTCCTGACCGGTGATCGGTGGGTCGGTGTCAGCCCGTGTCGGTGTCAGCCCGTGAAGAACGGCGCGGGCTTGCCCGTCTCGGCGTAGGCCTTGAGCTGCGTGAACTTGGTGGCCCATCCGTAGCTGAAGTCCCGGTAGGCGTCGTCGACGGCCGCGAAGCCGCTGTGGGTGATGCGCAGCCGCCAGGGCTCCGGCACGCCGGGGAACCGCAGCTCGTGCAGGCCGTCCACGTCTTGGTCCGCGGTGGCGGTCGTGGTGAACCAGCCGTGGATTCCCTCGGTTGTGGAAATCGCCGCGTACACGGTGTCCGCGTCGGCCTCGATATGCAGCTGCATCGTGATGTCAGCCATGGGGGTGCTCCTCGTCCTGCTATGTCTGCCCGAGCCATTAATTTAGTAGAGACTAAAATATTGATCGGGGGAGTGCAAGCTCAAGCGGTGACTAAAATGACGGCATGGAAGCGGTACAAGTGGTCGCCGAGCCCAGGCGACGCGAGATCCTTCGACTGGTCTGGGACGCCGAGCTGTCCGCCGGTGAGATCGCGGAGCGGTTCGACGTCACCTTCGGTGCGGTCTCCCAGCATCTGAAGGTGCTCAGGGATGCCGGGCTGGTTACGCTGCGGCAGGACGGCAGGAAGCGGTTCTACCGGGCGGACAGGGATGCCATGGGGCAGCCTCTTGCGAGCTACCTCCAGGCGATGTGGGCCAGCAGACTCGATGTCCTCGCCGATCTGGCCGAGGCCGCTGAGGCTGCCGAGAGTGCCGACGGGGCCGACGGGGCCGAGTAGGCCCCCGAGGCGGAACAGGCCCGACGAGCCGACCAGGTCTGATGAGCTGACCAGAGGACAGGAGCGGATTCATGACCGCAGAGACGGTGACCGTCGAGCGGCGCATAGCAGCGCGCCCCGAGACGGTTTTCTCCTTCTTCACGGATCGGGACCGCTGGCTGTCCTGGATGGGTGTGGACGGCGAGTTCACCTTCGAGGCGGGCGGTGCCTACCGAACGCACGTGAACGGAGGCAATCACGCGGTCGGCCGCTTCGTCGAGATCGATCCGCCCAAGCGGCTGGTCTTCACCTGGGGCTGGGAGAGCGGCGACATGCCCGTCCCGCCCGGTTCCTCCACGGTCGAGATCAGCCTTGAACCGGACGGCGACGGGACCCTGCTGCGCCTGGTCCACCACGATCTCCCGCCGCAGGCGCGCGCCCCGCACGGGGAGGGCTGGAACCACTACCTGGACCGGCTCGCCGTACGCGCCGAAGGCGGAGACCCCGGCCCCGACGCATGGATGCGGGAGTCCGGGGCCTGACGCCGGGCAACCAGCAATCAGCAACCAGGAGTTTCAGCGCCGCAGGCTGCCGAGGAACCCCGCGAGCGTGGGCGTCAGTGTGTTGCGGGACGTGGCGGCGAACAGCGGGTCGAGGTGGTTCATGCCGTTGTCGGTCTCGTACACCGCACGGGGGATACGCGAATCGTCCACGACCCGGCGGGCCGCCTCCGTGATCGTGCCCTTGGCGTAGCTCGTCTCGAAGGCGTAGAGCGGCACGTCGAGCTCCGCGGAGTGGCGCAGCCGCAGTCCGAGCGAACCGGCCAGGTCGGAGTCGGCGTAGAAGTCCGTGACATCCAGGTCCACGGAGAGCCGGGACGGCCAGTACCACTCCCACACGGCCGGTACGGGGCCGGCGTACGCGGCGGCGACCCGGCTGATCGGGGTGATCCCGGTGTCCACCCAGCCGCGCACCTCTCCGCTGTCGGCAAGGTGTCCCGAGTGCACGCTGATGTCGTTCGGCCAGCCGAAGCCCGCGTCCACCAGCACGCCCAGCAGACCGGCGTTGGTGACGGCGTACGGCGGTCGCAGGGCCTCGGGCAGCCGGGGCTGGAGCACGGAGCGGCCGTCCGGATCGTGGTGCGCGTACCAGCCGGCGAGCTGGTACCAGATCTGGGTGCTCTCCGCGCGGTCGCCCAGTCCCACGGCGCTGAGAGTCATGTCGAAGACGGCCCCGGACTCGATGGCCGCCAGGCGCTCCCGTACCTCTTCCGGCGAGTTGTGCACCGGCGCGCCCGTTCCCTCGAACGCGCCCGGCACGCCGCCGTCGACCAGTACCAGCCCCGAGAGGTCGCGGTACCCGGGGTGGCCGTGGAAGTCCCAGGCCGCGTACGCCATCGCTGTCGTTGCTCCCCAGGAGTGCCCGCCGAGCACCACCCGTCGCCTGCCCCCGCGGCCGGCGGCCCGGACGACCGCGCGGATGTCCTCCAGGGTGAGCGCCAGGCCCCAGTCTCCGGCGAAGGCGGACGCGGCCGGATCCTGTGTGCGGTAGTGGCCGTCCAGGTAGTACGCGGCGGGGTCGGAGCCGACGAAGCCGGAGCGGTCGGCGAGGTTCTCCTCGCGTCGGTCGAAGGCCCACACCTGGAGTGCGGGCACCGCCTTCACCAGGTCCCGGGCGAGGAGCCGGAAGTCATTCGCGGCCCCGAACATGCCGGGTATCAGAATCAGCACCGTGTCCGCCGTGTCCGGCCCGACCTTCAGCACATGCACCCGGTCGGTGCCCGCGGGCCCGCCGCCGCTGCCCACCGTCACCGGCACATACGGCTCCCACCGCGCCTCGGGACGCTCGGCGCCCCGCCGCTGTCCTGCTGCCTGCGCCTGACCGGCGGCTGCTCCGGCCGCGACGGCGGAAAGTGCCAGGCCGCCGATCATCCCGCCCAGCACCGAACGGCGCGGCAGACGACTCGTCATCTCACTTACCTCCAGAGGGGTTTGTTGGCGCCAGCCTGCACCTTCGTTCCCGGCTCCGGTCGCGCGGGGTCCCACGGCATCGAGGGGTTGCTTATTCTGGTAAGGGGTCCTTACTCTGATAAACATGATGTTGACGCAGCGGGAACGCGAGATCCTGGCGCTCCTGCGTCGAGACCCTCTGGCCGGGCCGCAGACGCTGGCCGATGCGCTGGGGACCACCCGCACCGCCGTGAACGTGCATCTGTCCAACCTCGGGAAGAAGGGCGCAATCCTGGGGCGCGGCTACATCCTGCGCCCGGAGAACGCGGTGGTCGTGGTCGGCGGGGCCAACGCGGACCACAAGGTGCGCAGCCTGGCGCCGGTGACCCGGCACACCAGCAACCCGGGTCGCGCGCACACCGGTTGGGGCGGCGTCGGGCGCAACATCGCCGAGAACCTCGCCCGGCTGGGCACCCCCACGCACCTGATCGCCGCCGTCGGCAACGACACGGCGGGGGAGGGGCTGCTGCGCGACACCCAGGCCGCCGGGGTACGGACCGGCCATGTCCATCTGAGCGTCCATCCCACCGGCACCTACACCGCCGTCCTGGACGCCGACGGCGACCTGCTGGTGGCCGTCGCCGACATGACCGCCACCGACGAACTGGCCCCCGCCGATCTCCACCACGCCCGCGAACTGGTGGCCGGAGCCGGCATGCTGGTGCTCGACGGCAACCTCTCCACGGTCACCCTGAACTACGTCTGCGACCTGGCCAGAGCCGCCGACGTGCCGGTGGCGATCGACCCGGTGAGCGTCCCCAAGGCCGCGCTGCTGGCCCCCGGAATCGTCCCGGAGCGCCCGTACTTCGCCGTCACGCCCAACCGGAACGAACTCCAGGCGCTGGTCGGCCTCCCCGTCGGCACCGACGAAGAGCTGCTGTCCGCCGCCACCGTCCTGCACGACCGGGGCGTCCGCCATGTCTGGGTGCGGCTCGGCCCCCGGGGAAGCCTGCTGAGCAGCGCGGGGGAGGGCCACACCTTCCTTCCGGCACCGCCGGCCGAGGTGCTGGACGTCACCGGCGCAGGTGACGCCATGCTCGCCGCCTTCGTCCATGCCGTCCTGGGCGGCGCCGAGCCCGTCGAAGCCGCCCGGTTCGGCCACGCCGCCGCCGCGCTGACCGTCGCCACCACCGCCACCGTGCGGCCCGACCTGACCGCGCGCCTCGTCGAGGACGCGCTGAACCACCCCCGCGGAGAGTGACATGACCACCCATCACCCCATGCTGACGATCACCGACGAGATCCGTGACGCCCTCCACGACGGCCGTCCCGTCGTCGCCCTGGAGAGCACCATCATCAGCCATGGCATGCCCTACCCCCAGAACGTCGCGATGGCCACCGAGGTCGAACGGATCATCCGCGAGAACGGCGCCGTCCCGGCCACCGTGGCGGTCCTGCACGGCCGCCCCCGCATCGGCCTGGACGCCTCCGACCTGGAACTCCTGGCCACCAGTCCCGACGTCACCAAGGTCAGCGTCCGCGACCTCGGGCACGTCATCGCCCGGGGTGGCCACGGAGCGACAACGGTGGCCGCCACCATGCGACTCGCGGCACTCGCCAAGATCCCGGTCTTCGTCACCGGCGGCATCGGCGGGGTGCACCGGGGCGCCCCGCACACCTTCGACACCAGCGCCGACCTCACCGAACTCTCCACCACCCCCGTCGCGGTGATCAGCGCCGGAGTGAAGAGCATCCTGGACATCGGACTGACCCTGGAAACCCTGGAAACCCTCGGTGTCCCGGTCATCACCTACGGCACCGACCGGTTCCCCGCCTTCTACTCCCGGATCAGCGGCCACACCTCCCCGCTGCGCTCCGACTCCGCCGAGGAGATCGCCGCCGTGATGCGCGCCCACTGGGAGCTGGGCGGAGGGGGCATCGACATCGCCAACCCCGTCCCCGAAGCCGACGAGATCCCGGCCGAGCGCATCGAGGGGATCATTCAGCAGGCCCTCGCCGAGATGGAGCGGGCCGGCATCGGCGGCAAGGACGCCACCCCCTACCTGCTCGGCAGGATCGTCGAGCTCACCGGGGGCGAAAGCCTCCGCACCAACATCGCCCTGGTCAACAACAACGCCCGCCTCGGCGCCCGCATCGCCGTGGCGTACGCCCAGAAGTAGCGCTGTGCGCCCGGAAGTAGCGGCGTACGCCCGGAAGTCGATGGGCTGAGGGGCGGGCGGGGTGCCGTCCGGCCTCCCCGCCCGCGTCGCATGAGCGAGTTCGTGATCCTCAGACGGGCTCGTGGGCCGGGCCCGGCGTCGAGCGCGACGTGATCCCGCCGGCGTCCCGGCGGTCGGGCTCGCGGAACAGGCGGCCCGGCCACCAGAACCTGCGGCCCAGGTCGAGGGCGAGCGCGGGAACCAGGACCGTACGGACGAGGAAGGTGTCCAACAGGACGCCGATGCCGACGATCACACCCATCTGGGCCATGGTCACCATGGGCAGCCCGGCGAACACCGCGAACGTGGCGGCGAGCACGACGCCCGCGGAGGTGATCACGCCGCCGGTGCTGGTCAGGCCCTCCAGCACACCGCGCGCGTGGCCGAGCCGGGCGACCTCCTCCCTGACCCGGTGCATCAGGAAGATGTTGTAGTCGATACCGAGGGCGACCAGGAAGACGAAGCCCAGCAGCGGTATCGACCAGTCGACGCCCGCGTGGGCCAGGACGTGCTCGAAGAGCAGGTTCGAGGCGCCCAGGGCCGCGAGGTAGGACAGCACCACGGTGGCCAGGAGCAGGAGCGGTGCGACGAGGGCGCGCAGCAGCCAGACCAGTACGGCGAGGACGATCAGCAGCACGATCGGGATGACCGTGGTGAGGTCGCGGTCGGCGGCGCGCTGGGTGTCGAGGGTCTCCGCGGTGGTACCGCCGACGAGGGCGTCCGCGCCGTCGACCTCGTGCACGGCCTCACGCAGGCCGTCGATGGTGTCCTTGGCGGCCGGGCTGTCCGGAGTGTCCTTCAACACCACGTCCAGTGCGGTGAGTCGGCCGTCCGGGGTGCGGTCGCCGGTTTCGACGCGGGCGACGCCGTCGACTCCGGACGCGACGGCCCGGACCTCGGAGGCCCGGTCGTCGGCGGTGATGATCTGGGCGGGATCGGAGGCGCCCGACGGGTAGTGGGCGGAGATCCGCTCCTGGGCGACGACCGATTCGGGCCTGTCCTGGAACATCTCGGCCTGGGTCAGGCCCATGGTCATGCCGAAGGCGCTGAGCGCCAGCACGCCGGTCAGGGCGACGGACATCATCCACGACCAGCGGGGGCGCCGGGCCACGGCGCTGCCGATGCGGGACCAGACGGTGTCCGCCTTGCGGGCAGGCGTGCCGTGCCTCGGCACGAACGGCCAGAACACCCAGCGGCCGGCGACGACCAGCAGCGCCGGAAGAACCGTGATCATCGCGAGGAAGCCGCAGATCACCCCGACCGCACCCACGAGTCCCAGCGACCGCGAGGAGTTGACGTCGGCGAAGGCCAGACAGGCCAGGCCCACCGCGATGGTGCCGGCCGAGGCGAGGATCGCCGGGCCCGACCGGCGCAGCGCGATCCGCATCGCCTCGTGCCGGTCCTCGTGGCGGTGCAGCTCCTCGCGGTAGCGGGCGATCAGCAGGAGGGCGTAGTCGGTGCCGACACCGAAGACGAGCACCATGAGGATGCCCGCGCTCTGCGGATTCACCGGCAGGTCGGCGTACTTGGCGAGCAGGTAGGTGCAGACCTGGGTGAGGACGGCGGCGAAGCCGACCGCGATGAGCGGGAAGAGCCACAGGACCGGGCTGCGGTACGTGATCAGGAGCAGGGCCGCCACGATCAGGCCGGTGGCGATCATCAGCGTCGAGTCGAGGCTGTCGAACACCGCGACCGAGTCGGTGAGGGAGCCGGCCGGGCCGCCCACCTCGGCGTCGACGCCGGGCGGGGCGTTGGCGCCGGCGATCTCGCGCAACTCGTCGACCTTGTCGGTGACTTCGTCCTCGCTGTCCAGCGGGACGACGGTCATCAAGGCCGCGCCGTCCTCGGACGGGACGGGCCGCGAGACCTGCTCGCCCTTCGCGGTGAGCTTCTGGAAGGCGGTCCGGTCGGCGGCCGCTTTGGCGTCCGCGCCCTCGCCGGTGTAGACGACGACGGCCGGTATCACCGTGTCCGTACGGAACTTCTCCAGTTCTGTGTTGACCTGCGCGGACTCGGCGCCACGCGGCAGGAAGGCGTTGGCCCCCGATTCCTCGACGTCGCCGAGCTTTCCGGCCAGCGGGCCGAGCGCGACGGCCAGGATCAGCCAGACCGCCAGGACCAGCCACTTGCCGCGCCGTCCGCCGGGCGCACGGGCGACGCGCTGGAGCAGCGCACGCATGAGTAGTCTCCTTCGTGTGGGGCGCGCCGCCGGTCGGTGACCGGCACAGGGCGCACGGGACCCGCGCCACGGCGCAGCAGGTGTCACGACCTGCCGTGGCGTACGGGATGTGTGTCCGGGATGTTGTTCTCCACCGGTACGGCCGGGAGTTGCCGCTCCCGGCCGTACGCTCGGCCGATGCCGTGCGGGCTATTCGATCTCGCGCATCATCTTCTCCATCGAGCCCACCGCGAGCCGGGTCTGTGTCAGTTCGTCGAGCGTCTGGCGCTGTTCCTCGACCGTACGGCGCTGCAACTCGACGGTGTCCTCCAGGAGTTGTGCGTACCTCGCGGCCAGTTCCCGGTACTGCTCCTCGCGCGCGGCCAGCATGCGGGCCCGCCAGGTGGCGGCCACCTGCCAGACGATCACGATCAGCAGGGTGAAGAAGCCGGCCGCGCCGACGGCGCCGACCAGGATGCCCAGGTCGTCTTCGGCGGCGGCCGTCACCAGTTGGTCATTCACTTCGCTTCCTCTTTCGCGGTGTCCGCTGTCGGGGGCGTGGCCCGTTCCGCGGTCTCGGTGAGCGTCGCGGCCGCTCGCGCGATGACGGTCGGCGTCAACTCGTAGAAAAACGGGGCGACTTCGAAGTACTTCATCGCCTTGCCGTCCGCCGCCACCTCGAGCGACCCGATGACCAGCCCGGCGGCCTCCAGACGCTGCAGGTGCATGTGCAGCAGCGGGCGGCCCATACCGATCTCGCGAGCCAGCGCGCTGACGTAGTTGCGGCTCTCCAGGAGCGCCGCGACGATCCGCATCCGGTGCGGATTGCCCAGCGCGGTGAGCACCTTCAGCAGCTGGTCGCCGGTGAGTCCCGGGGACGGGACCTCGGTCATCGCAGCCCCTTTCCTTCGTACCTGTCAGGAAAGGCTGACACCCGTTTTGGGTACCTGTCAAAGAGTTCTGACACATCTCGGGGTGGGACTCGGGGTGAGATGGGGGATCTCTCAGGGTCGCCTCGGGGATCCGTCCGGGGCACCGGCTACTCCCACCGTCGTACACCCCGGTTCGATCCGGCCCCTACGGTGATGACGTGACGAGCTTCGACGGCCTGCTGGAGCGGGTGCGAACGCTGTCCCCGCTGACCACCGATCTCCTGGTGGTCGCCGTGGTCGGCCAGTTCACGGCGTCCGACGCCGCGTGGAACGATCCCGGATACCGGCAGGCGGACTGGTTCACCTGGCTGCTGCTCGCGGTGTCGCTGGCGGCGCTGGTGTGGCGGCGGCGCCGGCCGGTGCCGGTCGCGGTGGTGACGGGGGCGGCATGTGCGGGATGGGCGCTGTACGGGCACATCGGGGAACTGCTGAACCTGCCGGTGATCGTCGCGCTGTACACGGTCGCGGTACAGGGCAGTCGGCGGCGCACCCTGTGGACCGGGCTCGTCTCCTCCCTTGCCTCGGGTGCGGTCGCGCTCCGGGTCGGCCATGACGTGGTCAACCCGCAGGGGCTGCCGATGCTGGAGATGCTCTGGCCGCTGGTGCCGCTGCTGTTGGGCGAAGTGGTGCGTACACGGCGGCAGTTGCTGGACGAGTACGCGGCCAGGGCGGTACGGGCGGCCGAGGAGCGGGAGCGGGAGGCGGTGCGCCGGGTGCGCGAGGAGCGGGTGCGCATCGCCCGCGAACTGCACGACATCGTGGCGCACACGGTGACCGCGATGACCGTGCAGGCCGGGCTGGCCCTGGACACCCTCGATGCGAAGCCGGAACTGTCCCGGCGCGCGATGCGGCAGGTGCGCGACTCGGGCAAGGAGGCCGTGCGGGAGCTGCGGGCCACGGTGACCGTGCTGCGCGGGCAGGAGGACGAGCCGACGGGGCCCGCTCCGGGGCTCGGTCAACTGGCCGAGCTCGTCGACCGGTTCGCGGACGGTGGCGTCGCGACCTCGCTGCGACAGGACGGGACGGGCGACGACGTGTCCCCGATGACCGGGCTGGCCGCGTACCGCATCGTGCAGGAGGCGCTCACCAACGTGGCCAGGCACTCCGGGGCCCGGCACGCGGCGGTGTCGGTGGTCCGCGCGAACGGCCGGCTGACAGTGGAGGTTGTGGACGACGGACCGACGCCGCCGCCGACACAGCCCCAGGCCCAACCCCAGGCCGAGTCCCAGTCCCAGTCCCAGTCCCAGGGGCAGGGTGATGGCTTCGGGCTCATCGGTATGAGGGAACGAGCCGCGGCGGTCGGCGGCAGTATCGAGTACGGTCCCGGGCCCGGCGGCGGTTTCCGTGTGCGGGCCTCATTACCGGCCGACGCGGTTCGCGGAGGACAGCCATGACCGTGCGGATCGTCCTCGCGGACGACCAGACCATCGTCCGCGCGGGCTTTCGCGCCCTGCTGGATCTGACCGACGACCTGGTGGTGGTCGCCGAGGCGGCGGACGGGCTGCAGGCCGTGGAGGCGGTGCGCATGACCCGCCCCGATGTCGTCCTGATGGACATCCGGATGCCTGGTGTGGACGGCATCGAGGCCACCCGTCGCATCGCCGCCGACCGCGCCCTGGACGGCGTACGCGTCGTCATGCTGACCACCTACCAGGTCGACGAGTACGTCTTCGAGGCGCTGCGGTACGGCGCCGCCGGCTTTCTGCTGAAGGACATCGAGCCGGACGGGCTGCGCGAGGCGATCCGCACGGTCGCCGCCGGGCAGAGTCTGCTGGCGCCGGCGGTCACGCGGTCGGTCGTCGAGGAGTTCGCGCGCCTCAAGGCTCCGGAGGCGGCGGGCGCCGAGCGTCTTGCGGTGCTCACCGACCGGGAGCGCGAGGTGATGGCACTGGTCGCCGCCGGGCTCAGCAACGAGGACATCGGAAAGCAGCTGATCATGAGCCCGCTGACCGCGAAGACTCACGTCAGCCGGGCGATGACCAAGCTGGGGGCGAGGGACCGGGCCCAACTGGTGGTGCTGGCGTACGAGACAGGGCTGGTCCGGGCGGGGGAGCGGTGAACGTACTCCCGCGGGAGTAGCGGCCGACTCCCGGCGGCGGATGTCCGGGGCGCCGGTGCTTCCTACCGTCGTCGGCATGATTGAGGCACACGATCTCACCAAGCGCTACGGCGACACGACCGCCGTCGACCGGCTGAGCTTCACCGTCCGGCCCGGCCGGGTGACCGGATTCCTCGGGCCCAACGGCGCCGGGAAGTCCACCACTATGCGGCTGATCCTCGGCCTGGACAGCCCGAGCTCGGGGACCGTGACCGTCGGCGGCCGACGGTACCGGGAACTGGCCGCGCCGCTGCGGGCCGTCGGCTCCCTGCTGGACGCCAAGGGTGTGCACGGCGGTCGCTCCGCCCACCAGCACCTGGCTGGGCTCGCGGCGAGCAACCGCATCCCCCGCCGCCGCGTCGACGCGGTCCTGGAACTGGTCGGCCTGCCGCCCGCCACCGCGCGCGAACGCGTCGGGGGCTTCTCGCTCGGCATGGGCCAACGGCTCGGTATCGCCGCCGCGTTGCTCGGCGACCCGGAGGTGCTGATCCTCGACGAGCCGGTCAACGGACTGGACACCGAGGGCATCCGCTGGATCCGGGATCTGATGAAGTCCCTTGCCGCGGACGGCCGTACGGTCTTCCTCTCCAGCCATCTGATGAGCGAGATGGAGCTGACCGCCGACCATCTGATCGTGATCGGCCGCGGCCGGCTGCTCGCCGACACGACGACGCGGGACTTCATCGAGACCAACTCCCGGGCCCATACGCTCGTCCGCTGCCCGGAGCCCGAGAAGCTACGAGGCCTGCTGGAGGTCACGGGCGCCACCGTCCGCCTCGATGCGCTGGGCGGCTGGCGGGTGGAAGGACCGGACGCCGCCACGATCGGCGACCTGGCCCGCGAACACGGCCTCGCGATCCATGAACTCACCCCGGTCCACGCCTCGTTGGAAGACGTCTACACGGCGATGGCGCAGGACTCGGGCGAGTACCGGACCGCAGGCCGGACACAACAGGAGACGGTCCGATGACGACCACGACTTCCACCGCCGCGCGAGCCGGATTCCCGCAGGCCCTCGCCTACGAGTGGATCAAGTTCCGCAGTGTGCGCTCCACGGTCTGGATGACACTCGCGACCGCCGTGGCACCGGTCGTGGGCGCGGTGTTCGTGGCCGCGACCGGCAGTCTCCAGCCCGACGACACGGTGCTCGGCGGCAGCCTCACCCTCTCCGTCGTCGCCCAGGTGCTGGCCGCCGTGCTGGGCGTACTACTGGTCACCGGCGAGTACAGCAGTGGCACGATCCGCACCACGTTCGCCGCCAACCCACGCCGTTCGACGGTGCTGGCCGCGAAGGCGGTCCTCGCCGCGGGGCTGATGTACGTCCTGGCCCTGGTCTCCTGCGCACTCGCCTACGGTGCCGGTGACGCGCTGCTCGCGGACGGCAAGTACGCCCAAGGGGAGCCGCTGCCCGCCCTGTTCGGCATCGCCGCCTCGCTCGCGGTGGCCGCACTCCTCGGGCTCGCGATCGGCACGCTCGTACGCCATTCCGCGGGCGCCGTCACCACCGTGATCGGCCTGCTGCTCCTGCCGTCCCTCTTCGGGCCGCTCTTCGGCGACGCCGAGCGCTGGGTCGCGGGTCTCTCCCCGACGGCCGCCCTGCAGAAACTCACGCAGACCTCGGACGCGACCGCCGAGGCAGTCGGCAGCCTCGGCCCCTGGCCCTCGCTGGGGCTTGTCGCCGGGTACACGGCGGCGCTCCTCCTGCTCGCGGCGGGAGCCCTGCGCCGGCGCGACGTATGACCGCCCAGGTACGAACGCACGACCGCGCCCAGGTACGAGCCCAGGTACGAACGGAACGGAGGAACACCCATGCCGTGGAGCCCCTCACGCATACGCCTGCTGCTCGCCCTGGTGATCGCTGATCTCCTTCTGCTGACGGGAGAACGGGAGTTGCACCATTCCCTGCCGATGCTGCTGCGCGCCCTGGCGCCGTGACGCGGGACTGCCGTCCCGTTGCCGATGAGGACTTCATCATCGCGACGGCCACCACCCGCGGCCTGTGGCGGCGGCGCCCATGTAGATATGGGGGCAGCGGGTGCCGGGCCGGTTCATGTGCGAACTGCCTTTCGCGTCAAGGCAGTCGTAGAGCTTGGGTGCGCATGGACGTGAAAATCATGTTCATCTAGCATGGGGTGCAGCCAGGCGCCGATCAACCAAGGAGTCCAGGGATGGGCGAAGCGGAGGAGAGTCCGAGGGCGCGTGGGAGCGGGGCGGCCATGCGCAGCACACGGCAGCGGCGTGCCGTTCTCGACACCCTGGGTCGCTGCCGCGACTTCGTCTCCGCGCAGGAGCTCCATGCGCTGATGGCGGGCGCGGGCAGCACCGTCGGACTCACCACCGTCTACCGCACCCTGCGGGAACTCGACCGTGCCGGGCTCGTCGACGTCGTGCGTGACGAGGGTGGTGAGCGGCTGTATCTGCGCCGACCGACCGCCGAGCATCGCCACTACCTCATCTGCCGTTGCTGCGGCCGCAGTCAGCCTGTCGATGCGGAGGCCGTCGAGCAGTGGGCCGCGCGCCTCATCGAGGTCACCGGGTTCGCGGAACTGGAGCACACCCTCGAACTCAGCGGCGTCTGCGCCCGCTGCCGGCCCGGCGAAGGGGACGAGCCGTGCCGCCAGGAGCCTCGCCTCGTCGATCGCCCCACTTGTACGCCCTGAAGGATCGCTGGACCTCGACGACGGCGCCGCCGTCGTGATCCGGCAGTTCGCCGGCACGGAACCCGGCTGCCCGCGCCGCCGCGCCCGATGGGGCCCGCCCCGCCTGACCGGCGTCCCGTCGACGGCGCGGCCCGCGGGGCCTGTGTAGCCCGTAGATGGCCGCATTCCCGCCGGAGGTGCGGGGCATGGCCATGCGGTCCGTTTTGAGGCTCGGCGGGCATGTGCGGGCTCCGGCTTGCGTTTTGGTCGGAGGTGGCGGCGCCTTCGTCCTTGCGTCCGTGTAGGGTCTAGATGAAAATGATAATCGTCTTTATCTAGGTCATGGGAGTTGCCGTGCTGGATCCGTACGAACGCTCTGCCGAGTTCCTCGACCTCTTGATTGCCGGGACCTGGCAGTCCCTCGGCCCGGCGCTGGGCGAAGTGCTCCAGCAGGTGCGGGCGGGATCCGGACCGGTGGCCGATGTCGGGGCCGGTACCGGCCGCGGGGTCCGGGCCATCTGCGCCGCGCTGCCGGGCGACGACCCCGTGCTGGCGGTCGAGCCCTCTTCCGTCATGCGCGCGGTGCTGCTGGCGCGGGTCCATGAAGCCCCTGAACTCCGCGAGCGGGTCACGGTGTTGGCGCAGGACGCCGCACACGCCTCGCTGCCGGACGGCCTGCGCGCGATCGTCGCCGTGAACGTGCTGGGGCATCTGCCGCCGGACGAACGGCGGTTCCTGTGGGAAAGCGCCTCGCGTCGGCTCGCCCCCGGCGGCGCACTCATCGTCAGCGTCACTCCACCCTTCGTGCCCGAGCGGATTCCGCGCACCCGGATGGCTACGGCGACCGTGGGCGCACTCCACTACGAGGGGTGGGCGACCGCGGAGCCGTCCGGGGCGGACGAGATCACCTGGCGCATGGACTACCGCGTCCTGCGGGACGGGCTGCCGCTGTCGGAGGTCGCCGTCGACTACCGCTGGTGGGTGGCGAGCGAAGGGCAGCTGGCCGAGGAGGCCGCCGAAGCCGGGCTGGTCATGCGGGCCGCCGGAAAGCCCGACCTCGGGCTGCAACTCCTCACCCGCCAGGGCGAGTAGCACCCGGCCCACCCGGCCTGTCCGGTCCGTCCGGTCCCGAAAAGCGGCCGTCACATCATGCACATCGTCTATGGAACGGAGGCCGGATGAGTCAGCTCGTCCCTGCGCAGGACACCCTCGCGAGCGCGATCGAATGTATCGGCGAAGTCCTCGGCATGCAGAGCGACTTGATCGCATCGGACACACCCTTGTCGGCTCTGGGGCTTGAGTCGTTCACCGCGGTGCGGCTACGCCGGCGGATCCGCGAGCGCACCGATGCCGACCTCCCCCTCACCGCCTTCCTCGACGGCGCCACCGCTCAGGACATCGCGAACCGGCTCGCCGCCGAGCTGCGGGAGGCACCGGCTCAAGGACAGGCGGAGAGGCCGGAGGAGCGAGCGGCGCCGAGCGGCACGACGGCCCCCGCCCCTGCCTCTGCCGGAAGTCCGCATGACGACGGCGGGCCGTTCCCCCTGACGCCCGTTCAGGCGTCCTACTTCGTCGGCCGGGAGGAAGGGCTGCCCCTCGGAGGGGTCGCCACCTTCTACTACTACGAGTACGACCGCACCACCGAGGACCCCCTCGCGGACGTCGGACGCCTGGAAGCGGCCTGGAACCGGCTGGTCGAGCACCACCCGATGCTCCGTATGACCGTGGACGAGCGCGGCCGGCAGCGCATCCTCGACGATGTCGGGCCCTACCGGATCGGCGCGAGCGACCTGCGTCACGCCTCCCCGGACGACACCGGCCTCGCACTGTCCCGTCTTCGGGATGAGCGCTCCCATCAGGTGCGGCCGACCGGCACCTGGCCGCTCTTCGACATCCACGCGGCGCTGCTGCCGGACGGCAGGACACGGCTCCACGTCGGCGTGGACGTGCTCATCACCGATCTCGCCGGCTGGATGCTCCTCATGCGCCAGTGGGGCCGGCTCGTTGCCGATCCCGCCGCCCAACTCCCCGTTCCCGAAACGGACTTCGCGAACCTCCAACGGAACCGTGCCACCGATCCGGAGTGGGCCGCGCAGCGGACACGCGACCGTGCCTACTGGTCCGAGCGCGCCCCCCACCTTCCGGACGCCCCGAGCCTTCCCGTGCTGCGCAAGGCGGAGGACACCACGCCTCCCCGGTTCGTCCGGAGCGCCGCGACGCTCGACGCGTCGACCTGGGCCGCGGTCCGTGCCCGCAGCGCGGAATACGGCGTCACGCCGACCGCCACCCTGCTCGCCGCCTTCGCCGCCGTGCTGGGCCGCTGGGGGGCCGGTGAACGAATATGCCTCAACACCACCCTGTTCGACCGGCCCGAGACATCGGGCGAGGCCGCTGACGCGGTGGGCGACTTCACCACGACCGCCCTCGTCGGAACACCGCCCTTCATGCCCGGCCGCTGGGAGGGATTCGCCGGATACGCCGCCGAGGTCAACCGATGTTTCTGGGAAGACCTCGACCACCGTTCCGTCTCCGGGGTGGAGGTGCTCAGGGACCTCGTCCCCGGACCGGGTTCCGACACCGCCGCCCCCGCTCCCCGCTATCCGGTGGTGTTCACCAGCGGAGTAGGCCTCTGCGGTGACGACGAACCGCCCGCCGCGTGGATAGGCGAGGAGGTCCACGGGATCTCCCAGACCCCGCAGGTCCTGCTGGACCACATCGTGTGGGACGAGGGCGGCCGGCTTCGGCTCGCCTGGGACTCTGTCGACGGGGCGTTCCCCACCGGATACGTACGGGCCCTGCTCGACGCCCATGTCCGTCTGCTCAGCAGCCTGGCGCGGAGCGACGCGTGGCGGGATCCCGCCCTGGGCTGGGACCCGACCTTCCGTCCGGAGGAGCCCCTGGACGTCGCACCCTTCCCGGACGCCGGCCCTCTGCTGGACTCCCCGGTGCGGGAAGCCGCACGCCGATATCCGCAGCGGCCCGCCCTGTATGGGACATCCGGTGCCGTCACGCACGACCGGCTCGCGGAGAACGCCGCAGCCACGGCCGCGCTGCTGACCGCCCATCAGGCCGGGCCCGGCGACCTCGTGGCCGTGGCCTGCGAGAAGGGCGTCGCACAGATCACCGCCGTGCTCGGGGTCAGCGCCGCCGGGGCGGGCTATCTGCCCGTCGAACCGACCTGGCCAGACGCCCGGATCGCCGCCGTCTGCGAACGTGCCGGTGTCCGGCACGCGCTGGTCGGTCGTGGAGTGAAGATCGCCTGGCCGCCAGGCGTCACCGTGCACCGGTTGACCGCCACCGGCAGGCCCGCACGCCGTGCCGGTTCCGCGGACCTCGTGGAGCCGAAGACGCCGGACCCGGACGACCTCGCCTACACGATCTTCACCTCCGGGTCCACGGGCAGCCCGAAGGGCGTCGAGATCCAGCACCGTGCGGCGCGTACCACCATCGACGACATCGTGGACCGGTTCGGCATCGACGCCGACGACCGCGTACTGGCCCTGTCCGCCCTCAGTTTCGACCTCTCGGTCTTCGACATCTACGGCGTCCTGGGCGCGGGCGGCTCCCTGGTGCTTCCCGATCCCGCCCGGCAGCGTGACCCGCAGCACTGGCTCGAACAGGCGGGACGTCATGGCGTCACCGTGTGGAACACCGCCCCCGCCCTGCTGGAGATGCTGGTCGAGTACGCGGAGATGGAACCGGAGGCAGCCACCGCGGCCCTGCGCTCGCTGCGGCTGGTGATGCTGTCCGGCGACTGGATCCCCCTGACCCTGCCCGAGCGACTGCGCGCGCTCGCCCCGCACGCCGAGTTCATGAGCCTGGGCGGCGCCACCGAGGCGTCGATCTGGTCCATCACCCACCCCGTGGAGCACACCGACCCGAGCTGGCGCAGCATCCCCTACGGCCGGGCCCTGCGCGGTCAGTCCTTCCAGGTGCTCGACGACCAGGGGGCGCCGTGCCCGGTCGGTGAGGCCGGCGAGCTGTTCATCGGCGGCGACGGTCTGGCCCGGGGCTACACCGGCGATCCCGTGCAGAGCGCCGAGCGTTTCGCCGTCCACCCGGTCCTCGGGCGCCGCCTCTACCGCACGGGTGACCTGGGCAGATGGACCGCGGAGGGAGCCATCGAGTTCCTCGGCCGGGCCGACCGGCAGGTGAAGATCCGGGGCCATCGCATCGAGCTGGGTGAGATCGAGGCGGTGCTCGGCCGGCATCCCGGCGTGCGGCAGTGCGTCGCCTCGTCCGTGCGGGGACCCGACGGCCGTCCGCGGCTGGTCGCCCATCTGTCCCCGAAGGGAACCACGCAGGCCCCGTCCCCGGAGGACCTGGCGGCCGCGCTGCGCGAGCGGCTGCCCGAGTACATGGTCCCGAGCCGGTTCGTCGTCCTGGACCACCTGCCGGTCACCGCCAACGGCAAGATCGACCACGCGGCCCTCACGAGCCCGTACCAGGAGCGGGAGGTCCACAGCGACAGCCTGTTCGAGGCCGCGGAAGAGACGGTCGCCGCCGAGCCGGGGGCCGTGGGTGACGTGCCGACGGGAGACGCCGGCACCGGGTGGGCCGCCGAGGCGCTCGACGAAGCCGCCGCGCTCGGTCTTGAGGCCGCGATCGTCCTCAGGCCCGGCGTACTTCCCGCCGACCAGGCGCTGGAGGCGGCCGCGCACTGGCTGCGGCGGGTGCGGCAGCTGGCCGGGGCCTCCCGCCTCGAACCGCGGCTCGCCGCCGGGGGACTGGCCGAGATCGTCCACCGTCCTGCTTCCCCGGTCACGGCAACCGCCCGGCCGGTCTCCTCTCCGGGCGCCACCCCCTCCCGTACGACCGAGGCACCCCGCGCCGACCCCGCGCGGGACCGGGCCGTGCTCGACGAGGTCACGTCCGTCCTCGCCGATCTCACGGGGAGCCCGGTGACGGCAGACAGCACCTTCAGCGCCCTGGGCGCGACCTCACTCACCTTGGTCCTCGCGCATCGCCGGCTCCGCCAGGGCATCGCCCCGCGGCTGGCTCTGGCCGACATGTTCGCGCACGCCGGGGTCGGTTCGCTCGCCGCCCGGATCAGTGAACTGGACCCCCGGGAACCCGAACGGCGGCCGGGCACCGCCGTGCCCCCGGCCGAGGGCACCTCATCTCGCACAGCCCCCTCGGACCCCCGTACCGCCGACCCCGTACCGCAGACCCGCCTGGCCTCGCGGGTCGCCGCGCGTGCCCTTGCCCGGGAGACCGCCGGATGACCCAGCCCTCCGAACAGAGCCACGCACCGCAGGCGGTGGACCGGGGAGACGACGAGCTGATCGCCGTCACCGCCCTCGACTGCCGCTTCCCGGGTGCCCCGGACACCGAGTCCTTCTGGGACCTGCTCGCGGCGGGACGCAGCGGGCTGACCCGGCAGACCGAACAAGAACTCGCCGAGAGCGGCCTGTCGGCCAGGCTGCGGCGGAACCCGGCACATGTGCCGGTGAGCGGACTGATCGACGGCCAGGACCTGTTCGACCCGGAGCCGTTCGGGCTGACCGACCCCGAGGCCGCCCTGATGGATCCTCAGCAGCGGCTGTTCCTGGAGGCATGCGGGCGGGCCCTGGAACGGGCCGGGCACGGCTCGGGCGCCGGGGCGGGCGCCGTGGGAGTCTTCGCCGGCGCCGCCCACAGCGACTACCTGACGCGCCACCTCGTCCGCCGGTACGCCGACTCCGCCGCCGATCCGGTGGGCAGTCTCCAGGCGGCGATCTCGGGCGTGGGCGACTACCTGCCGCTGCACGTCGCCCACCGGCTGGCCCTCACCGGACCGGCGATCTCGGTGGGCACCGCCTGCTCCACCTCGCTCGTGGCGGTCCATCTGGCGGCGCAGTCCCTGCTGGCGGGGGAGTGCGACACGGCTCTGGCCGGCGGCTCCTCGCTGATCGTTCCGCAGGGCAGGGGCTACCTCCATGTCCCCGACGGCATCTTCTCGGTCGACGGGCGGGTGCGTCCGTTCTCCGCGGAGGGCACCGGCATCGTGCACAGCCAGGGCGTGGGCGTCGCCGTCCTGCGCCGCCTCGCGGACGCCCTCGCCGACGGCGACCCGGTCCTCGCCGTCCTGCACGGGTCCGCGGTGAACAACGACGGAGGCGACCGCACCGGATTCACGGCGCCGTCCCCCCGCGGACAGGCCCGCGCGATCTCCGAGGCCCTCACTCTCGCCGGGGTCACACCGAGCATGATCAGCTACGTCGAGGCCCACGGAACCGCCACCCGGCTCGGCGACGTCGTCGAACTCGCGGCCCTGAAGAAGGTGTTCGGGGAGGACGGTCCCGCCTGGTGCGCCCTCGGCTCCGTCAAGAGCAACATCGGACACGCCAACTCGGCGGCCGGCATCGCCGGATTCGCCAAGACCGTGCTCGCCCTGCACCACGGAGTGCTCCCTCCGTCCCTCGGCGCCCTGCCCCTGAATCCCGATCTCGAACTCGACAACTCCCCGTTCACCGTGCCCCACCGGGCGGACCCGTGGCCCGGACCGCGCTACGCGGGTGTCAGTTCCTTCGGCATCGGCGGCACCAACTGCCATGCCGTGCTCGGCAGCGCGCCCCAGCGAACCGCGGCCCCCGCCGACGGCCGTCCCCAACTGGTCCTGCTCTCCGCGCATCGCGACGACGCCCTGGAGCGCCTGGCCGACGTAACGGCCGCCGCTCTGGACCAGCCGGATGTCGACGCGGCCGACGCCGCCTACACCCTGCACACAGGCCGCGGCGAACAGCCCCACCGGACCGCCGCAGTGCTCGGCGAGACGCCCGCCGACACGACCCGGAAACTGGTGCCCGGCGATACGAACCGCACGCCGGTGCCGGCGGAGTCGACCCGCGTCCTCGGGCCTGGCGACACGAGCCGCGCCCTCCTCGCCGCGCCCCGGCGCGCCGTCCCGCCCACCCGCCCCAGAATCGTCTTCGCCTTCCCCGGCGGCGGCGCCCAGTACCCGGGCATGGGCCGTGAACTCCTCGACGACGAACCGGAGTTCGCCCGCACGGTCGAGGAGTGCGCCGCGCTGTTCGACGCGCGCGCAGAGGGCCCCGGCCCCGGCCTCGCCTCGCTCATCGCCGCCGACCGCTCGGACGAGGCGGCCGGGAGACTGCTGCGCGATCCCGTACACGGACTCCCGGCCCTGTTCACCGTCTCGCTCGCCACCGCGCGTACGCTGCGCCACTGGGGCGTCGAGGCCGACGCGCTCATCGGCCACAGCCTCGGCGAGTACGCGGCCGCCGTCGCGGCCGGAGCACTGCGGCTGGCCGATGCCGTCACCCTGGTCGAGGTGCGCTCCCGCGGTATGTCCCGCACCGCGGGCGGCGGCGCGATGCTGACCGTGGCGCTGCCCGAGGACCAGGTCGTGAAGCTGCTCGGCGACCATCCGGACCTGGACCTGGCCGCCGTGAACGCACCGCGGTCCTGCGTGGTCTCCGGACCCGTCGCGGCGGTGACCGTTCTCGAGCGCCGGCTGGCCGCCGACGGCACCCACACCGCACGGCTCCACCTGGACGCGGCCGCCCACTCGCGGCTGGTCGACCCGGTGCTGCCCGAACTCCGTGCCGCGGCCGAGGCGATTGCGCCCAGCACCCCGGCCGTCCCGCTCGCCACGACGCTCACCGGACAGTTGCTGCTGACCCCGCCCGGGGCCGAGCACTGGGTGCCCCATCTGCGGTCCGTCGTCAGGTTCTCCGACGCCCTGACCACCGCGCTCGGCACCGGACCGGTCGCCGTGGTCCAAGTGGGCCCCGGCGGCGGCCTGTTGCAGCTCGTCCGCCAGCACGGTGCGGCGAACGTCGTCGCCACCCTGCCCACCCTGCCGGGACGCGACGACCACCGCGGGGCACGGGCCGCCCTCCTCACAGCCGCCGGCGAACTGTGGACCCACGGCGTCCGGCTCGACCCCGACGCCCTCCACCGCCCCGGCCGGCGGCGGATCGCGCTGCCGGGGCTGCCCGTCGACCGGCGGCGCCTGTGGATCGACGAGCCCGCCGACACACGGCCCGGCCACGCGCCCGTGCCGTACGAGACGACGGCCGAGCCCGACGAGGAGGAGCCGTTCCAGGTGCCGGTGTGGCACCGGACGCCGCCCGTCGACGCGCCCCGGCAGGTGGAGGGTCGCTGGCTCGTCGAGGGCCACCCGGACTCCCCGCTGCTGATCGAGGTGCGTGAGGAACTCGCGGCCGCCGGAGCCCGCCTTGTCACCCTCGCGCAGGCCGCCGCCGAACCGTCGCTGCCCTGCACGGGCATGATCCTGATCGACACCCACGGCGATGACGGGGACGGCGGTACGCCCCCGCAGGCGTCCGCCGATCCGGCCGGGCGGGTCACCGAGTCGGTGCTGCGGTACGCGGCACTCGCCCGGTCCGCCGCCCCCTGGGCCGGCACCGGGTTCCTGCTCCACGTCAGCGTCGGCGCGCACCACGTGGAGAGCGGCGACCGTCCGACACCGGAGGGTGCGGCCGGGCTGGCCGTACCCCGGGTCCTCGCCCAGGAGTTCCCCGGCCTGCGCTGGCGCTCCCTCGACCTCGCGGCCGGTCCGGCCCGCGCCGAGGACGTCCGGAGGGTGTGCGCGGAGGCGGGTGCCCTGGCCTCCGGCGGGCCGAGCGGCCTGGAGACCGCCGGCCGCGGCGGCCACCGATGGGTCCGCGGCGTGACCCCCTGGCACCCCTCGGCACCCGAGTCGGCGCGGCACGGCGGAACGGCCGTCGTCATCGGCGGACTCGGCGACGTCGGCATGGCCCTGGCCGCCCATCTCGCCCGTAACGGCTGGCGAATCGTGGTCACCGGCCGCGACGGACTGCCGTTGGACCCGGCGCCGGGAAGCCCGCAGGCCGAGCGGGCCGAGGCCATACGACAGCTGCGGGAGGACGGCGTCGAACTCGACGTACGGGCCGTCGACGCGGCGGATCCCGACGCCACGGCGGCCCTCCTACGGAACGTGTCACAGCGGTACGGACGCCTCGACCTGGTGGTCCACGCGGCCGGCGTCGTGGCCTCGGCCGCGGTGGCCCCGCTGCGTGCCGTGGAGCGGGACACCGTACGGGCGCACACCCGGGCCAAGGTGTCGGGTGCCATCGCGCTGCGATCCGCCCTGCGCGGGCTGCCGGACGAGCTGCGGCCCGAGACCGTCCTGCTGATGTCGTCCGCCACCACCTTCGTCGGCGGCCTGGGCCTGGCCCCGTACGCCGCGGCCAACCGCTTCCTCGACGCCCTGGCCGAACGGGAGAACGTACGGGAGAACATACGAGACGACGCACAACGCGAAAGCTCCGGCGGACGACCGGGTGGCACCCGCTGGATCAGCGTGGCCTGGGACGGCTGGCGGATCGGCCCCGGCGGCACCGAACGGGTGGTCGCCTCCCGTCACTCGATCGGTCTGCGGGACGGTATGCGCTCCGTGGACCGGCTGCTCCACCTCGCCCAGGACGGCCGCGCACCCGCGTCCCTGGCGGTCTCCCCGGCGGATCTGGCCCGCCGTACCGCCGGCGTCCCGACCGTCGCACCGAGCCGGGAACCGTCGGACGGCACCCCGCCACAGGGAACGTCCGCGCCCCGAGGAGCCGCCGAGGAAGTGCTCGCCGCCCTCTGGTCCGAACTCCTCGGCTTTCCCGTGACCGACCGCGACGCGGACTTCTTCGCGCTCGGCGGCCACTCCCTGCTGGCCACCCGCATGCTCGCCAGGCTGCGCGACGAACGCGGCGCCGGGCTGCGCCTGCAGGACCTGCTGGCGCGGCCCACGGTCGCGGCACTGGCCCCGCTGATTCCCGCGCCCGGCGGGGCGGCGGACCAGGGCGGTGGCCGGCCGCAAGTGCCGGCCGCGGCACGCTCCGATGCGCCGCCGCAGACCGGAACCACTACCCCTGCACCGGAACTCACCGGCTCCGCGGGCGAGTTCCCGCTGACCCGGGTGCAACACGCCTACTGGGTCGGCGGCTCGGGAGGCTACCGGCTCGGCGATGTGCCCTGCTCGTTCCACCTGGAGTACGACTGCCCGGGCCTGGACACCGCGCGCTACGAGGAGGCGTGGAACCGTGTGATCGCCCGCCACCCCATGCTCCGCGCGGTCGTCTCTCCCGAGGGACGCAACCGGGTACTGGACCGGGTGCCGCGCTACCGCATCCGGGTCCAGGATCTGAGCGCGCTGGACGAGGAGCGGCGCGTACAGAAGCTCGACCAGATCCGTGCCCGCATGGTCCGCCGCGAGCCGCGTCCCGGGCGCTGGCCACTGATCGACATCAGGGCGGCCCGCCTGCCCGGCGATGTGGTGCGCCTGTTCGTCAACGTGGACGTCCTGGTCTGCGACACCGCGAGCTACCTGATCTGGGACCGTGAACTGTGCGCCCTGTACCAGGACTTGGAACTTCGGCTGCCACCGGTACGCACCACGTTCGCCGAGTGCGTGGCCGCGCTGGAGCGGCGTGCCAAGTCCCCGGAGCGCGCTCGCGCCGCGGCCTATTGGCGGGCCCGGATCGACAGCCTGCCCGGTGCTCCCGCACTGCCGCTGCGCGCTCCGGAGGCTGCGAGTACGCGTCCCCGTTTCGGGCGCCGCAGCGCACGCATCGAGCCGGACGACTGGGCTTCGCTCAAGGCCGAGGCGGCCCGGCGCGGCCTGACACCGACCGCCGTCCTGCTCGCCGCGTACGGGGACGCTCTCGCCGACTGGTCCGCTCAGGACAGGTTCTCCCTCACGCTCACCCTGTTCGACCGGCCGTCCGACCTGCCCGGCGCGGACGAGGTCGTCGGCGACTTCACCTCCCTGATGCTCCACACCGTGGACCGGTCGCACGACGCCTGCTTCGCCGACGCCGCCGCCCGTGCCCAGCGCTCCCTCTTCGAGGACCTCGACCACCGGGAGTTCTCCGCACTGGAGTTGCTCGCCGAGAAGTCCACCCGCACCGGCCGCACCGAGTCCGTACCCGTCGTGTTCACCAGCGCCCTGGGCCTGTCCGGGCCGCTCGGCGGCGGCCACGACTTGGACTGGGCCGGCACCGCGGTCCACGGCGTGAGCAGCACCCCGCAGACCTGGCTGGACCATCAGGTACTCGAACAGCACGGCGCGCTGCTCCTCCAATGGGACGTCCTGGAAAGCGAGTTGCCCGCCGACGAGGCGGACCGCGCGTTCGCCTCGTACGCCGCCCGCGTACGCCACCTGGCACGGGACCCGGCTGCCTGGGAGACCGCATCACGGCCTCCGGGCAGTACGGGACCAAGCGGACGGCGGATCACCCCTGCCGCACCGGAACTCAGGGCGGAGACACCGCAGTCGAAGCGCCGACCAGCCGGCTCCGCACTCCTGAACCACCGCGACGCCACCGACGGCGACACCGAGGACCTGGACACCGCACTGCTGCTGCGCGACGGCAACAACGACCGGCCGCTGTTCCTGGTCCACCCCTCCGGGGGCGATGTGCTGTGCTACGGCGAACTGGCCGGGCTGCTGACGGACGGGCGGCGCGTCGTGGCGCTCACCGATCCGGCACTGACCGGAGGCACGGCCGCCGAGGACATCGCCGGTATGGCCGACCGGTATCTGGCGGCCCTGCGCCCATACCAGGCGCGCGGCCCGTACCTCCTGGGCGGCTGGTCCATGGGCGGCACCCTCGCCCATGCCATGGCCTGTGAACTGGAACGGCGGGGAGAACGCACCGATCTCCTCCTGATGATCGACTCGAATGTGCCGGACCGCATCACGCCACTCGGCGGCGCGCGACCCGACGAGGACGAGGCGATCGCGGCCGTGCGCTATCTGCGGTCACTGGAGGCGTTCCTCGACATGGACCTCGGCCTGGGTGAGACCGATGCCGTGCGGTTGCTGGACGCTCCGTCACCGCAGGCCCGGATCGCGGTCGCCGCCCGGCTGCGCGAGGCCGGTCTCGTCGGCCCGCGGGAGACCGCCGAGGTACGCCTGGGGGTCTTCGAACGCCACCTGCGCGCCCTGGGCGACCACAAGGCGGGCCGACTCACCGACCCCGACACCCGGTTGCTGCTGTTCCGCGCCACCCAGCCGTCCCCGAGCAACGCCGGAGTCGGCATGGGAGTCGACGACGCGCCCGACCTCGCCTGCCTGGGCTGGCGACCCCATGTGTCCGGCCCGGTCGACGACGTGCCCGTCGACGGTCACCACTACTCCCTGCTGACCGGACCGGCGGCAGCCCGGATCGCCGCCCTCACCGACCGGGCGCTCAAAGACACCTGAGTGGCCGACGGGTTCGGACATTCACCTCCAGACACGGAAAGAACGATGAGAATCAACACGCCTTTGCGGACACCGTCCCTGCGGAAACGGAAACCGGAACTCACCGACGTGCCCCGGCAGCCGGGCCGCACCTTCCTCGCCGTGGCCGCGGTCGGAGCCCTGCTGCTGACCGGATGCTCGTCGTCAGACGACAACCCCGGAAGCACGGCCGCGCCCGTCGGCAAGCCCGTCGACGGCGGCACCCTCCGCTACGCGGTGGCAGGCTCGCCCGCCACCGCGAGCAACGACCCGCACGGCGGCCTCGGCAACGAATCCGACGTGCTGCGCTTCGCCCTCGCCTACGACGTGCTGACCGTGCCCGGCAAGGACGGTGAGCCCGCGCCGCGACTGGCCGTCTCCTGGAAACCGAACAAGGCCATGGACCGCTGGACGTTCACGCTCCGGGACGACGCGAAGTTCACCGACGGCAGCCCGGTACGAGCCGCCGACGTGCTCTACTCCCTGCGGCGCATCACGGACAAGGCGGCCGAGAACTACGGCCGGCTCGCCGACTTCGACATGAAGGCGTCCAGCGCCGACGGCGACCACACCGTCGTCCTGGCCACCCGCGCCCCCATGGCCCAGGCCGCCAAGGCCCTGGAATCCGTCAGCTTCATCGTGCCCGAGGGCACGAAGGACTTCGCCAGGACCGTCCCCGGCTCCGGCCCCTTCAAGGTGCGCACCTCCGGGGCACAGACCGCCGTGCTGGTCCGCAACGACGACTGGTGGGGAACGCGCCCGCATCTGGACCGTATCGAGATCCAGGCCGTCGCCGACCCGCAGGCCCGCGCCAACGCCGTCACCTCCGGGCAGGCCGACGTCGCCGGCAGCGTGAGCCCCGCCGCCGTCAAGAGCGTACGAGGCGGCGCCGGACCGCAGGTCGTACGGCGCAAGGGCGTCACCGAGTACCCGTTCGTCATGCGGATGGACACCAAGCCGTTCGACGATCCGCGGGTCAGGGAGGCGTTCCGGCTGGCCACCGATCGCAAGGCACTCGTCGACACGGTCTTCCTCGGCTACGGGCAGATCGCCAACGACCTGCCCACCCCGTACGACCCCTCGTACCCTCGCGACCTGCCGCAGCGCGAGCGTGATGTCGCGAAGGCGAAGGAACTCCTGCAGCAGGCGGGCCACGCCGACGGAATCACCATCACCCTGCACACCACGACCGCGTACCCCGGTATGGACACGGCGGCCACCCTCTACGCACGGCAACTGTCCGACATCGGCGTGAAGGCCCAGGTCAAGGTCGAACCGGCCGACACCTACTGGACCGCCGTGTACGCCAAGAAGGCGTTCTACACCGGCTACTACGGCGGCATCTCCTTCCCCGACCTGGTGCGGGTCGGCCTGCTCTCCTCCTCTCCCACCAACGAGACCGCCTGGAAGAACAAGAAGTTCGACGCCGGCTTCACGAAGGCCATGGGAACCCTCGACGCCGACCGGCGCAACACCCTGCTCGCCGGCATCCAGCGGGACCTCTGGAAGGACGGCGGTTACGTCGTGTGGGGCACCGGCGACGGCCTCGACCTCGCGGCCCGCGGCGTGGCCGGACTGCCCGAAGGACCGGGCTTCCAGCGGATGTTCATCGACCAGGTGTGGATGGCGAAGTGACCCTTCGCCCGTTCCTGCGGCCGGTGCTGCTGACCGTGGCGGCCACGGCTGTCGTCTTCACCGCCACCGCGCTGCTGCCTGGCGACGCGGGCGACATCCAGCGCGCGGGACGGGCGTCCGAGCAGGAACTGGCGGACGAACGCGAGCGGCTCGGCCTCGACCGGCCGGCCGCGGTCCGCTATCTCGACTGGCTGTACGGTGCGGTCCGCGGCGACCTCGGCCGGTCCCTGGTGAGCGGACGCGCCGTGACCGGCCTGTTCACCGAGCGGCTGCCCGCCACGGCCACCCTGGTCGCCTTCGCGCTGGCCGTCACCGCGCTGCTCACTTCGGCCGCCCTGACCGTCGCGTTTCTGCGCGGCGGCCGGGGTGGCGCGCTCGCGACCGGGCTCGCCGCCGTCCCGCAGTCGGTCCACGCGGCCGTACTCGGCATGGTCTTCGCCGGGATCCTGGGCTGGCTGCCGGCCGTGTCCCTGCTGCCGCCCGGGGGGTCGCCGTTCGACGCGCCCGAGGCGCTGGTGCTGCCCGGGCTCACGCTGGCACTGCCCTCGGCGGCGTACGCCACCGTGCTGCTCCGCGGAACGCTCGACGACACCCTGCGCCGGCCCCATGTGAGCGACGCCCGCGTGCGCGGCCTGCCGCCCGCCCTCGTGCTGATCCGGCACGTGCTGCCCTTCCTGCTGGTTCCGGCGATGCGGGTGACCGCTCTCGTGGCCGGCGGACTGATGGCCGGCACGGCTCTGGTGGAGACGATGTTCGGCTATCCCGGCACCGGCAGCCTGCTGGTGTCCGCGGTCGCCGTGCGCGACATACCCGTAGTACAGGCCGCCGCGCTGCCCCCGGTCGTCGTCCTGCTGCTGTGCATGCTGGTCGCCGACCGCCTGGCCGTACGCCACTCGGGACGCGGCGGCCCTGCCGAGTACGGGCGTGGCACAGCCACTCCCGCGCTGGTCGGGGGGAGAGCCTGATGCCCTCCTTCCTGAGCCGCCGGCTCCCATCGGTCGCCGCCGCCCCGACCACAGCCGGGGCCATCGCGCTTCTGGTGCTGCTGGGGCGGTATGCGGCCCCGCACGACCCGGCACAGCAGATCGGTCCGCCCTGGTCGCCACCGGGGTCGGGCGCCCTCCTCGGGACGGACGGCCTCGGACGCGATGTGCTGTCGCGGGTGCTGCACGGAGGCACCCAACTGCTGGCCGTCTCGCTGCTCGCCGCGGTGGTGGCCGTGAGCTGCGGCACCCTGCTCGGCCTGACCGCGGGGTGGGCCGGCGGGCGAACTGCCCGTGCGGTGTTCTGGCTGTGCGACCTGCTGCTGGCGGTTCCCGCCCTCGTCCTCGCCCTGGTACTGGCGGTCGCGCTACCGGGAGGGACAGCCGTGGTGGTGGCATCTGTGCTCAGTGGTACGCCGCTCACCGCCCGTGTGGTGGCCGGCGAATCGGCGCGGCTTCGTACCAGCGGCCATGTGCAGGCGGCCCTGGAGCGGGGCGAGACCGTGCCGTCCGTCCTGGCCCGCGAGGTGCTGCCCGCACTGCGTGGCCTGGTGACGGCCGACGCCGGACTCCGGCTGGTGACCGCACTGCAGATCGCCGCGGCGCTCGCCGTCCTCGGCCTTGGACCCCAACCGCCGGAACCCGACTGGGCGTTGATGCTCAGCGAGAACCTTTCGGGTGCCGCACTGAACCCGGCGGCGCTGCTGGCGCCTGCCGCGCTGCTGGCCTGCTGCGCCTGGGCGCTGGCCGCCGCGGCCCACCGGGCAGGGTCCGCAAAGGGGGCGGTTGCATGACCACCTCGGCGTACGGCGTGTCGCCGTCGGGGCAGCCTCCGTTGCTAGCGGCGGACGGGCTGACGGTCCGCCGGACGGGGGACGGTGCACTCGTCCTGCCACCGACCGGTCTACGGGCCGCACCGGGACAGGTCCTGGTCATCACCGGCCCCTCGGGAGCAGGCAAGACCACTCTGCTGAACGCTCTCCTCGACACCCTCCCGGCGGGGCTGCGCCGGTCGGCCGGAACCGTGCACTGGCAGGGCACGCTCCTGAAGGCGGGCCGCTCCGCCCGGAAGTGGCGACGCACACGATGCGGCCGACTCGGCCAGGACCCCGGCGCCACACTGCATCCGCTGTGGCGCGTCGGCCACCTGATCGGTGAAGACCTCGCCGGCGACCGCGGCACCCGAGCGGCACGCGTCGCCGAACAACTCGACCTCCTGGGGCTGCCGCCCGAGCTCGTTTCGCGCCGCGCGGGCCAACTCTCGGGCGGTCAGGCCCAGCGCGTGGCGCTGGCCCGGGCGCTCGCCGCCGACCCGGATCTGCTCGTCCTCGACGAGCCGACGTCGGCCATGGACGCGGCGACGGCGGCGTTGGTGAAGCGCGCGGTCGAGGCCCGTCGCGGCTCACCGGACCGCTGCGTGGTTCTGGTGACCCATGATGAGCGTCTCTTCGGCGAACTGGCGGATGTCACGATCCGCGTCACACCGGCCGAAGCGCCCGCCGGGCCGGGTCCGCTTCGGCCGATGTCGAGCGCAAGCGCCCGGGCCACGGGCGACGGCAGGGCAAGCGCACCGCCCCGGCCGACCGCGTCTCGCACACTGCTGGAGACCGACCAGACCGACCGGACCGGGCTCGACGTGTCCGGCACGTCGTTGGAAGCCGACCGGTCCGGGCCAGGCGTGTCCTGCGCGCCGGCGGGCGGAGACCGGCCTGAATCGGGCGTGTCCGGTGCGTTGTTGGATGCGG